>CAZWNX010000031.1:5854-21485 GCA_964635395.1 uncultured Lachnospiraceae bacterium | reverse complement strand
CATGGAAGTAAAGTTATAATTGCATAATGGCAAAATATATGATTTAATGTTGTTGGGAAAACACAAATGAAAGAATGAATGCATAATGGAGGTGAAGATTGTTTTGGTAAGCGTTTTAACAAACTTTGATTTCTACCATTTAGTTTTGTATTTTTTGTTTTATGGTTCAGTTGGATGGATGGTAGAAAGTATGTATATGTCAATTTGCAATAAGCGGTTAACAAATCGTGGATTTGCAAAGTGTCCACTTTGTCCTATATATGGATTTGGTGCACTTCTTGGCTACTTAATTTTGCATCCTATGAAGGATAATTTATTGGCTCTGTATATTACTGGAGCAATTGTTGCGACAGCGTTTGAGTATTTTGTTGGAATTCTTATGCTTCGATTATTTGATGAAGTTTGGTGGGATTACAAAGAAAAGCCATTTCAATTCAGAGGAATTATTTGTCTTGAGAGTACACTTGCCTGGGGCGTATATGCAGTTGTGATTGTTGGCTTTTTGCATGATCGAATTATAGCTCTATTTGACTTGATTCCAAAACAGATAGGCGTTCTTGCATGTACAATTATGCTTACAGTATATGGATTTGATTTTTTATATCACTTTTTTGAGGCAATTGGAATTAGTGTTAGGGATTATAAAGAAAAAGCGAACGAATATAAAGAGCGAGCGATTGAGTTTTATAGAGATTTTCGCACAAAATAGGTTCAAATGATTGTAAAAAAACAAAAGAGTTGCCTTACTAGGCAATTCTTTTTTGTTATGATATAATTTCACGGTAGCTTATAGATTAGAAGAATTTAGGTGGAGTGAATTATGGATTTATTCAGCAAAACAGACATGGTTATGAATAGTCTTTGTTTGATTGGAATTTGTTCTTTGGTAATAATTGCTGTTAGTATCTTAGATACCCATCGATTTGTAGTTAAAAAATATAGTGTCTCTTCAAAACAATTAAGCATTGAAAGTAAGTTCATATTCTTGTCGGACCTACATAATCAAAAGTTTGGTAAGAATAATGAAAAGTTGATTCGCGCAATAGATGAAATCAACCCTGATTATATTTTGGTTGGCGGAGATTTAATAACTTATAAATCAAAATCCAAAACAGAGAACGCGATAAAACTAGTAGAAAAATTATCTGAAAGATATGCGATTTATTATGCAGATGGCAATCATGAACAACGATTTCGTGACAAATGTATTGATAAATCAAAGGAATTTGAGAAGAACCTAACCAAATTATCAGTTGAAATGATGCACAATCGGGTTTTGTTTATAAAAGACCAATGTATCAGTATTGCCGGGCTGAGCCTTCCGATGGAGTATTATAGAAATCGAAGACGTCCCCAAATAAAGGACGCAAAAATCGAAAATTGGTTGCGGTTTGAACCGGAAAGCAAGTTTCAAATTTTATTAGCGCATCATCCTGAGTATTTTGATGCGTATTGCAATTTGGGAGTGGATTTGATTTTGTCGGGTCACAATCATGGTGGGATTGCGAGAATACCATTTGGAAAAGGGATTATTTCTCCAGCTATTTATTTTTTTCCAAAATATGATGGGGGACTTTTTGAAAAAGAAGATGTTAAGATGATTATTAGTAGAGGGATGGGCACACACACAATCCCTTTTCGATTATTTAATCCGGGGGAACTAGTAGTGATCACATTAGTTCCAGAAAAGTGAGGAATTATTAGGGTATGGCCATAGAAGTAAAACTGGAAATTTTTGAAGGACCGTTGGATTTGTTGTTGCATTTAATAGAAAAAAACAAGCTTGACATTTATGATATCCCAATCGTTGAAATTACAAATCAATATTTGGAGTATGTTAAAAATATGGAAACCAAGGACATGAATGTTATGAGCGAATTTTTGCTTATGGCGGCGACACTTGTGGACATTAAGTGCAAAATGCTACTTCCAAGGGAAGTGGATGAAGAAGGAGAGGTTGAGGATCCGAGAGCAGAATTAGTTCAAAAGCTTTTGGAGTATAAAATGTACAAATATATGTCATTTGAATTGAAGGATATGCAGCAGAGTGCGCATAAGTATTTGTATAAAAAGCAAACGCTTCCTGATGAAGTTGCGGATTATAGACAACCAGTCGATTATGAGGAACTGATTGGAGAGTTAACGCTGAAAAAATTACATGAAATATTTAAGTCCATTGAAAAAAAGCAAAGTGATAAAATCGACCCAATTCGCAGTACGTTTGGTAAAATTGAAAGAGAAGAAGTGGATATGGACCAAAAAATGGAAGATGTTCTACTATATGCAAAGCAAAAAGGAACGTTTTCTTTTCGCGAATTACTAACAATGCAGGCAAGTAAAATGAATGTTATTGTTACATTTTTGGTAATTCTTGAATTGATGAAAGTTGGAAAAATAATGCTTGAACAGCAAGAATTGTTTGATGATATTCACATCACTTATAGCAGTGTATCTTGTAAAGAATAGAGGTTGGAGTAAAATGACAGAAAAAGAAGCTATTTTAGAAGCGGTTTTATTTTCCATGGGAGAAGCCGTTGAAGTATACAAACTTGCTCAGATGATTGAGGAAAGTGAAGAAAAGACGAAAAAAATATTAGGTGATATGAAGGTCGAATATGAGAATAGTAATCGTGGAATCACACTTACGCAGGTGGATGAATCCTATCAACTTTGCTCAAAGCCTGATTATTATGAGTATATTATTAAGGTGGCTAAAATACCTAAGAAATACATTTTGACGGAGACGGTATTAGAAACCCTATCGATTATTGCATATAAACAGCCAGTTACGAGGCTGGAAATTGAAAAAGTCAGGGGTGTGAGTTGTGATCATGCAGTTAATAAGCTGATTGAATATGAGCTTATTTGTGAAGTGGGGAGACTCGATGCACCTGGTAGACCGCTTCTATTTGGCACTTCGCAAGAGTTTTTAAGATGCTTTGGAGTGAAAAGCCTTGCGGATTTACCAGAGTTAACATTGGACCGTATGGAGGAGTTTAAAAAACAGGCTGAAGATGAGATTCAATTAAAGCTAGATATCTAAAGAAAACAGTGCATTTTTGAATGTAAAAAGAGTGAAAAAAAGTTATTTTTCCCTAGTTAAATATAACTAATTATGATATACTCAATATTGGTGTGGAAAGTAATTTTTCACAAAAGTAACGTGCAAAATGAAATAAATATAGTATGGAGGTCTGAAAAATGAGTAATTCTTCACAAGCGAGACAAAGAGTATATTCTCTGCTCGATGAAAACAGTTTCGTTGAAATTGGTGCACGCATCAAAGCGAGAGCAACTGATTTTAATTTGAAACAACTAGAAACTCCGTCCGATGGCGTAATTACAGGGTATGGTGTAATTAATGGACAACTTGTTTATGTATTCAGCCAAGACGCAGCTGTTTTAAATGGTAGCGTTGGTGAAATGCATGCAAAAAAAATCTGCAATCTATATGATTTAGCCATGAAAACAGGAGCTCCTGTGATTGGGTTAATGGATTCAGCAGGAATTCGTTTACAAGAATCAAGTGATGCACTGAATGCTTTTGGAGCAATCTACGCGAAGCAAGCATTGGCATCAGGAATTGTTCCACAAATCACAGCGGTACTTGGTAATTGTGGTGGTGGACTTGCTATTATTCCTTCATTAGCAGACTTTACATTTATGGAAGAAAAAAATGCAAAGTTATTTGTAAATTCTCCAAATGCGCTTGAAGCGAATTATGTTGAAAAGAATAACACAGCAGGTGCTAAGTTCCAAAGCAGTGAAAGTGGTATTGTAGATGTTGTTTCAAGTGAATCTGAAATCTTTGATAAAATCAGAGCGTTAGTTTCTATGATTCCAGAAAATAATGAAGATGATATGTCATTTGAAGAATGTACAGATGAATTGAACAGGTTAAATACTGGAATTCAAGATCTTCAGAAAGATAAAGCACTTTTATTGAAAGAAATATCAGATAACAATCTGTTCTTTGAATTAAAGCCTACATATGCAAAAGAGATGGTTACTGGCTTTGTTAAGTTAAATGGAACAACAGTTGGTTGTGTAGCGAATCGTAGTGCAGTATTAAATGATGCATTAAAGGAAACAGAGAAATTTGCAACAGTATTAACGGTTGATGGTTGTGAAAAAGCATCTAAATTTATCAATTTCTGCGACGCATTTTCAATTCCTTTGTTAACAATTACAGATGTAACAGGATATGAAGCAACTGTAGAATCTGAAAAGCATATTAGTAAGGCAGTAGCAAAGTTAACGTATTCGTTTGCTAGTGCAACAACTCCAAAAGTGAATCTGATTACTGGAAGTGCATTCGGAAATGCTTATGTAGCTATGAATTCAAAAGCGATTGGAGCGGATCTTACAATTGCATGGGAAAATGCTAAAATCGGTATGATGGATGCAAAAATGGCAGCAAAAATCATGTATGATGGAGCGGATGCAAAAGAAGTTGAGGCTCAGGCTGCTGTTTATGATGCACTTCAAAACAGTGTAGATGCTGCTGCATCAAGAGGATATGTAGATCAAATCATTTCAGCTGATGAAACAAGAAAATATGTAATTGGTGCGGTAGAAATGTTGTTTACAAAAAGAGAAGTGCAACCAAGTAAAAAGCATGGCACAGTTTAGAAAGGATACAACTTAATATGAAAAAATATTTTTTAATATTAGGTATGCTCATAACACTACTTGTTTGTTCTGCATGTACAAAACAACCAATTGAAGGACGTGAAAAAGCTGATCTTGGATCCATTTATGAAAGCACAGTGGGTAATCTAGAGTATGTTAATCAAGCAGGAGGCACTCCTACTGATCAAGGTCTATCTAAGGAAGATGTAATGATGTATGACGCAGGTGCTGAGAGTTGGAAAACAGCCGTTGATCAAATGGGTGGATGTACGGGTTATAGTAGTTATGAAGTATACAAAATAAAGAATGGAAAAGAAACGCAAATAGATTTTTTATTGGAAGGCGCAAATTATCCAGGGCATCTAGTACTTACACTGGACCAAAATATGTTGCCAATAAAAATTGAGGCTTCGGCTGATTTGCCATTTTCACAAGTGATGAAAAATGCAGTTGACACAATGAAAGATAATGTTGATATGCTTCCAAGAGCCGGACTAAATTCTCTTATTGGTATTGGAACAACATTTTCAGTTTTGATTTTAATTAGTTTAATTATATCAAGCTTTCAATTCATTGCGATTATCGAAATTATGAATAAGCGTAAAGAATCGGAAAAGTTCGTAAAAGAGAGTGCGGTAGATAATACAATTGCACAAATTATTGAAAAAGAAGAATTATCGGATGATGCAGAATTATTGGCAGTTATTACTGCTGCAATAGTGGAATATGAAAATGCTCAAAATACTCAAGGAAATAGTCCATGGTCACATTTATCGGCAGGTGATTTTGCAGTAAGAAGTATTAAAAGGGTATCAACTAGTAAATGGAAAAACGCATAGGTATGTTTAGGAGGATAATAGAATGAAGAATTATACAATCACCGTGAATGGAAATGTATATGAGGTAGCTGTTGAGGAATCGGGAGCAGCCCCAGTAGTTAGTGCACCAGTCGTAGCAAAACAAGAGGTTTCTAAGCCAGTGGCAGCGCCTGCGAAGGCAGTTGCATCAGCACCAGTTTCGTCAGCAGCAGGAAACGTTAAAGTGCAGGCAGGAACACCTGGTAAGGTTGTAAGTGTAGAAGCAAAGGTTGGACAAAATGTGAAAGCCGGAGATCCTGTTGTAACAATTGAAGCTATGAAGATGGAAATCCCTGTAGTTGCACCACAAGATGGAGTAATTGCTAGTATCGATGTTTCTGTTGGAGATTCTGTTGATTCTGGAGCGGTTTTAGCAACTTTAAACTAATCAGAGAGTAGTAGTTTCTGATACAACAATAATTTCGGAGGTCAACAAAATGGAATACATAGGAACAACGTTAATGAACCTCTTACATCAGACCGCATTTTTCAATCTCGAGGTTGGAAATTATGTGATGATGGTAGTGGCACTCATTTTCCTCTATTTAGCAATTAAGAAAGATTACGAACCATTATTATTGGTTCCTATTGCGTTTGGTATGTTGTTGGTTAATATTTATCCAGACATTATGGCGCATATTGGAAAAAATGGCGAGACTGGCGGATTGCTATATTATTTTTATATGCTAGATGAAGCGGCAATATTACCTTCTCTTATCTTTTTGGGAGTAGGTGCAATGACGGACTTTGGTCCACTGATTGCAAATCCAAAAAGCTTTTTACTTGGAGCAAGTGCTCAATTAGGTATTTTTTCGGCTTATTTTGGAGCTATTTTATTAGGATTTAATGATAAAGCAGCTGCAGCAATTTCAATTATTGGTGGAGCGGATGGACCAACATCCATCTTCTTGGCAACGAAGCTTGGACAAACAGCACTTTTAGGACCAATCGCAGTTGCTGCTTATTCTTATATGTCTCTAGTACCAATTATTCAACCACCAATCATGAGATTATTTACAACTGAGAAAGAACGTAAAATTAAAATGGAACAACTTCGACCAGTATCAAAATTGGAAAGAATCTTATTCCCAATTATTGTTACCATTGTTGTTTGTTTGATTCTTCCATCAACGGCACCTCTTGTTGGTATGTTGATGTTGGGTAACTTATTTAGAGAATCAGGAGTTGTTAAGCAACTTACAGAAACAGCTGCGAATGCACTGATGTACATCGTAGTAATTCTTTTAGGTACATCGGTAGGTGCAACTACTAGTGCAGAAGCATTTCTAAATGTTGCAACAATTAAAATCGTAGTACTTGGATTAATTGCTTTTGCATTCGGTACCTTTGGAGGTGTGATCTTTGGTAAAATCATGTGCCTAGTAACAGGTGGTAAAGTGAATCCACTCATTGGTTCGGCAGGTGTGTCTGCAGTTCCAATGGCGGCGAGAGTATCGCAGAAAGTTGGAGCTGAATATGATCCAACCAATTTCTTGCTCATGCATGCAATGGGACCTAATGTTGCCGGGGTTATTGGTACGGCAGTAGTAGCAGGAACATTCATGGCAATCTTTGGTGTATCTTAAAGAATTATAATATAGAAGGAGGTTTGAATAAATGGCAGAAAAGAAACCAATTAAAATTACGGAAACCATTCTACGTGACGCGCATCAATCCTTGATTGCAACTAGAATGACAACGGAAACAATGCTTCCAATTTTGGATAAAATGGATAAAGTAGGATACCACTCAATTGAATGTTGGGGTGGAGCAACGTTTGATGCTTCTTTGAGATTCTTAAAGGAAGATCCATGGGAAAGATTACGATTAATCAAGAAGGGTTGTCCAAACACACCACTTCAGATGTTGTTCCGTGGACAAAATATTCTGGGTTACAGACATTATGCAGATGATGTAGTGGATTACTTTGTTAAAAAGTCAATTGAAAATGGAATTGATATCATTCGTATATTTGACTGCTTAAATGATATCAGGAATTTAGAGCAGGCTGTTAAAAGCACAAATCAAGAAAAAGCTCATGCACAGGTTGCATTGGCATATACATTGGGAGATGCGTACACACTTGATTACTGGAAAGACATGGCAAAAAGAGTTGAAGATATGGGAGCTAATTCACTCTGTATCAAAGACATGGCTGGTTTATTACTTCCATATCAGGCAACGGAATTAGTGCAGGCACTTAAAGAAGGTACAAACTTACCAATTCAAATGCATACACATTATACGTCTGGAGTTGCAAGTATGACCTATATGAAATCTGTAGAAGCAGGATGTGATGTAATTGATTGTGCAATGTCACCATTTGCAATGGGAACATCACAGCCAGCAACAGAAGTAATGGTTGAAACTTTCCGTGGTACAGAGTACGATACAGGATATGACCAAAACTTATTGGCAGAAATCGCAGATTACTTTAGACCACTTAGAGATGAGTGCTTAGATAATGGAAGTCTAGACCCTAAAGTGATGGGTGTTGATATTAAAACATTATTATATCAAGTACCAGGTGGTATGTTATCAAACATGGTATCTCAATTAAAAGAACAAAATGCATCGGATAAGTACTATGATGTATTACGGGAAATCCCTAGAGTGCGTAAAGATTTAGGTGAACCACCTCTTGTTACGCCATCTTCACAAATCGTTGGGACACAGGCTGTATTCAACGTATTAGCGGGTGAACGCTATAAAATGGCAACTTCTGAAACAAAGGATATTCTTCGTGGAAAATACGGACAAACCGTTAAACCATTTAATCAAGAAATTATTGATAAGGTTATCCCAGGAGAAGAAACAATTACTGTTCGTCCAGCAGACTTAATTACAAATGAGCTTGCTAAGATTGAAGAAGAAATGAAAGAATGGAAGCAACAGGATGAAGATGTTTTAACATATGCATTATTCCCTAAAGTTGCTGTTGATTTCTTTAAATATCGTCAAGCGCAGCAGGAAAAAGTAGATGTAAGTATTGCAGACACCAAGAACGGTGCTTATCCAGTTTAGAATGATTCCAATCACCCCACGTTCCGTGGGGTGATTTTTTAAAAAGGAGTGATAGTTTGAGTAAGAATAGTGACTTGATAACAATTGACACGGAGATTGTTTTACCATATGCAAGAGAAGTATTCTATTATGAAACGGATCAAATGGGGATTGTACACCATTCCAATTATATTAAGTGGATTGAAGAAGCTAGGCTTGACTTATTAAGGCAAATTGGTCTGCCGTATGATAAGATGGAGGACGAAGGAATTTTAATTCCAGTACTTGAAGTATCTTGCCATTACAAATTAGCATTTCGATATGGAGACAGGTTCAGCATTAGCAGTAAAATTGAAAAGTTAGGTAAAATGAAATTTAGTTTGGAATATGAAATATTTCATGTTGAAACAGGGATGCTTCATGCAACCGCAAAGTCGGAACATTGCTTTGTGACAAACAAAATGGTTCCAGTTCGTGTCCAAAAAGAATATCCAGATATCTATAGAAAGTTTCAGCTCTACTCGAAGGATAACTTGACAAATGGATAGCTATAAACTAAAATAACATATGTTATCATACATATGTTATTTTAGTTTATAGAAATGGAGAATTTCATGGCAAGAAAAGAAACCATATCAAAACTGGATATTTTGTCAGCGGCATTTGAGATGACGAAGGAAGAAGGCTTGGATAAAGTAACGGCTAGAAGACTTGCAACGAAAATTGGTTGTTCAACACAGCCTATTTTTCGTGTATATAAATCCATGGAAGACTTATATTATGAAGTTTATGAGCAGGCAGTGGAGTTTTACAATATTTTCTTTACTCAATTCGAAAGTGTATCAAAAACTCCTTTTGTAAATTTAGGAATGGCTTATTTAGAATTTGCGTCAACACATCCTAAGCTATTTCAATTATTATTTTTAGATAAATCAGTACAGGGTAAAAGTTTATATGAACTGCTCAATGGAAATGCACAGTCCTTAACGCAAGAGATTACAAATACTGCGAATGATGGAGCAAAGGATCCACAGCGTGTTTTTATGAAAATGTGGATTTTCATTCATGGCTCAGCTTGTATGATTATTACAAAAGAATTTGACTTGACGAGAGAGCAAAGTATCGATTTATTAGAAGAAACATATTTCTCTTTTAAAGAATAATCTACAATTATTGTTTTTGCATGGAGGCAAAACATGGATTTAATGACAAGGTTAAATGATAAATATCCTCGTATGAGTAAGGGGCATAAAAAGATTTGTGAATATATTATGGAACATTATGACCAGGCGGCGTTTATGACTGCTGCGACACTTGGTAAGACACTGGGTATTAGTGAATCTACTGTCGTGAGATTTGCAATGGGTCTGTCTTACGAAGGATATCCGGAATTTCAAAGTGCATTGGCTAGTTGGGTTAAGATGGAACTAAATCAAGTTCAGAAAATTGGCATTAAGTATGCAAACAGCAGTCAGTCTGATGTGTTGCAGTCCGTCCTAACGCAAGACGCTCAGAAAATAGTGGATACCTTAGAATCTGTGGATGCAGATGCCTTTGAGGCGGCGCTAGAGATTATTTTGAATGCGAAGCATGTCTATATTGTGGGAATAAGGAGTTGTCAACCATTAGCTGATTTCTTACACTTCTATTTGAATATGATACGTGCAGATGTGCTTCTTGTTAAAACAACATCTGCAAGCGAATTGTTTGAACAAATGATTCGAGTCGACCATGAAGATGCAGTGATTGGAATTAGTTTTCCAAGATATTCAATGAGAACTCTAAAGGCAATGGAATTTGCAAATGCCAGAAATGCAAAAGTGATTTCAATTACAGATAGTAATAATTCACCAATGTGTATTTACTCTTCCTGCAACCTGACAGCAAAAAGCGAAATGGTTTCAATCGTAGATTCATTGGTTGCGCCACTTTCAATAATAAATGCCTTGGTGGTTGCATTATGTTTAAAATGCCCAAATGAGGTAAAAGATAATTTAACAGCGTTAGAAGATACCTGGAATAATTATCAAGTATATCTAAATGATGAAATCAATTTTATAGATGAAGAACAAATGTTATTACATCCACTCAAAAAGGAATAATATGGCAAAAATTATAGTAATAGGAGCTGGTGCCGCAGGTATGATGGCGGCAATTACAGCAGCGCGAAATGGTAAGCAGGTTGTAGTCCTTGAAAAAAATGATAAACCTGGAAAGAAACTTTTTATAACAGGAAAAGGCAGGTGCAATGTAACAAATGCCTGTGATCTTGAAGCGTTATTTGAAAACACGATTTCGAACCCGAAATTTTTATATAGCGCAATTTATTCATTTGATAATCAACAAGTCATGCAATTTTTTGAAAAACTGAGTGTCCCACTGAAAACAGAACGAGGAGACCGGGTTTTTCCGCAATCGGATCATTCATCGGATATCATTCGAGCACTTGTTCGAGAAATGGATCGATTAGGTGTTGAAGTGATTTTTAATAGTGATGTAGTGGAGATTTCTTTATCGGGTGATAATGGAGTTTCGACAGTAAAACTAAAAAACGGAAAAATACTAAATGCAAAAGCTGTGATACTTGCTACTGGTGGTAAGTCCTATCCGTTAACAGGATCAACCGGAAGTGGTTATGAACTTGCTACAAAGTTAGGTCATACAGTAACACCGCTGTATCCTGCACTAGTTCCATTAAAAATCAAACAGGAATTTTGCAAAGAGTTAATGGGATTGTCATTAAAGAATGTCACATTAACAGTTATGCAAGGAAAACGACAATTATATCATGACTTTGGAGAAATGCTATTTACACATTACGGAATTAGTGGTCCGCTAGTGTTGAGTGCGTCCTCCCATATTACAAAAAAAATAGGACAGCAATCACTTCGGGCATTCATTGATTTAAAACCAGCGCTATCAATCGAACAATTGGATAAGCGAATTTTAAGAGAGTTTGAAGCAAATGTGAATAAGCAGTTTAAAAATACGCTAGGTTCTTTGTTTCCTTCAAAGCTAATTCCAGTTATGATTCAATTATCAAATATTGCTGGTGACAAAAAGATTAATGAAATATCAAAAGAAGAGCGAATGGAATTTGTTAAACTAATTAAGGGACTAGAATTAGAGGTTGTGGATACGGCAGGTTTCCAAGAAGCAATAATTACGCAAGGTGGAATAAACGTGAAGGAAATAAATCCCTCTACAATGGAATCTAAAATAGTAAAAGGACTTTATTTTGCGGGGGAAATTATCGATTTGGATGCTATGACGGGTGGATATAATCTTCAGATTGCATGGTCAAGTGGATTTTTAGCGGGCGAGAGCGCTGCACTGCAAATATAGTATAGTATTGGAGGAAATATGAGCTTTAATATTGCAATTGATGGTCCGGCTGGAGCTGGGAAGAGTACAATGGCTAAGGAACTAGCTAGGAGACTTGGGTATATTTATGTAGATACTGGCGCTATGTATCGTGCAATGGGTCTGTTCTTTTTAAGGAATAACGTGGATCTAATGGATAAAGACATGTTGGATCAGTGTTTGGAACAAGTTCAAATTAGGATTATACATGATCAGGGTGAGCAAAATGTGATTTTGAACAATGAAAATGTCACATCAATCATTCGCAGTCAAGAAGTGGGAAATATGGCATCAATATGTGCGCAGAACCTAAGTGTTCGTGAAAAACTAGTTGAACTACAGCAAGCGATCGCGAAAGAAGCGGATGTCGTAATGGATGGCAGAGACATTGGGACTTGTGTACTGAAAAATGCAAATGTAAAATTTTACTTAACAGCAAGTGTTCAGGTTCGTGCAAAACGTAGATTTTTGGAACTTCAGGAAAAAGGTGAAAACTGCATTGTTGATACAATTGAAAAAGAAATTGCTGATAGGGATCATAGAGATATGACAAGAGAACATTCTCCTTTGGTTCAGGCTGAGGATGCAGTTTTAATTGATTCTTCTTTTATGAATCAAGAAGAAACCATTCACAAGATGTTAGAGTACATTGATCAAATAAAGGAGTAGATGCATGGAGATTATTCTTGCAACATCCGCAGGTTTTTGCTTTGGTGTAAAGAGAGCTGTGGATCAGGTATATAAGCAAATCGAAAGTGGGAAAAAAATATATACTTATGGTCATATCATTCACAACGATCAAGTGGTAAATCAATTTGAAGAAAAGGGTGTTGAAGTTATTAAGTCCCTAGAAGAGCTTGACAATATTAGAGATGGAGTTGTAATTATACGTTCACATGGAGTTGGTAAAGATGTATTTGATATTCTGAAAAAGAATAACGTGGAATGTGTTGATGCTACTTGTCCCTATGTTCGCAAAATCCAAAAACTTGTTGAAAAGGAAAGCTCGTTAGGAAATCAAATTGTTATTATTGGTGACAAAAACCATCCAGAAGTACAGGGAATTACTGGTTGGAGTGTAACACCACCAATTGTTATATTGAATGACGAAGAGGCAAATGCATTAGAGTTAGAAGCTGATTTGGCGGGAAAACAGTTATACATTGTTGCTCAAACTACATTTAACCATAAGAAATTTCAAGATTTAGTTGAAATTTTCCTAAAAAAAGGTTATGATACTAATGTTGCGAATACTATTTGTAATGCAACGCATGAACGTCAAACGGAAGCTGCAATAATTGCAGAACAAGTAGATGCTATGATAGTGATAGGCGGTACTCAGAGTTCGAATACAAGAAAGCTCTATGAAATTTGTAAAGGAATTTGTGAGAACACTTATTATATACAGACACTGGATGATTTGCATTTAGATTTACCTAAATCTGTTAGGCTAGTGGGTATTACCGCAGGGGCGTCAACCCCGAATAATATTATTGAGGAGGTTCAAAATTATGTCAGAATTAACTTTTGAACAAATGCTGGAGGAATCATTAAAGACAATACATAATGGAGAGGTAGTAACAGGTGCGGTTATCGATGTTAAGCCAGATGAGGCAATTCTAAATATCGGTTATAAGTCAGATGGTATTTTAACAAGAAGTGAATATACCAATGAGCAAAACGTAGACTTAACTAAGGTGTTAAATGTTGGTGATTCTCTTGAAGTTAAAATTGTTAAGGTAAATGATGGTGATGGACAGGTTATTCTTTCTTATAAGAGAATAGCAGCAGAAAAAGGAAATAAAAGAATTCAAGAAGCTTTTGAAAATAAAGAAGTTTTAAAAGCAAAAGTTGCACAAGTATTAGATGGTGGATTAAGTGTTGTTGTTGAAGAAGTAAGAGTATTCATTCCTGCAAGTCTTGTATCGAATGTATTTGAAAAAGATTTGACTAAGTATGCAGGACAGGAGATTGAGTTTGTAATTAGCGAATTTAATCCTAAGAGAAGAAGATACATTGGAGACAGAAGACAATTATTAGCTGCAAAGAAAGCAGAACTTCAGAAAGAGTTATTTGCAAACATCCATGTCGGAGATATCGTTGAAGGTACTGTTAAAAATGTTACTGATTTTGGAGCATTCGTTGATTTAGGCGGTGCTGATGGATTATTACATATTTCAGAAATGTCATGGGGACGTGTTGAAAATCCTAAAAAAGTATTTAAAGTGGGTGATGTAGTAAAAGTACTCATTAAGGATATTGAAGGAACAAAAATAGCATTAAGTTTAAAGTTCGATAATGAAAATCCTTGGAAAGATGCAGCTGTTAAATATGCTGTTGACAATGAAGTAACTGGTAAAGTTGCAAGAATGACTGACTTTGGAGCATTCATTGAACTTGAAGCAGGTGTGGATGCACTATTGCATGTTTCACAGATTTCACATGATCATATTGAAAAACCAGCCGATGTACTAAAAGTTGGTGATGAAGTTACTGCAAAAGTTGTGGATTTCAATGAAGATGATCGCAAGATTAGCTTGAGCATTAAAGCAATGTTTCCAGTTGAAGAAGATGCAAGCGAAGTAGTGTCAGTAGATATCGAAGAAGTAATTGCAAAGGACGAAGAAGTCACAGAATAGGTAATTGAGAATAGAAGGTCTATTGAATAGATTTTCTATTCTTCTTAATTTAACGACAATGTGTTGTATTCTTATGAAAAGGGATGATGTGAAATGCCATTTAGTGATTATGAAGGGTTTAAGAAATCGATTTTCCAAATGACGAGCATCGACTTGAATGCGTATAAAGAAAAGCAAATGCGAAGAAGAATTGATACTCTAATTAATAAACACGGTTATAATGGGTATGATGAATACATTAAAATTCTAAAATCAGATAAGAAATTATTTGAAGAATTTGTCAGCTATCTTACAATTAATGTCTCTGAATTTTATCGCAATCCAGAACAATGGAAAGTACTTGATACGGTTGTTATTCCAAGTTTGGTTCAAAGATTTGGTAAAAACCTCAAAATATGGAGTGCAGCGTGTTCAACAGGAGATGAGCCGTATTCTTTGGTGATGGCACTGTCGAATCACATTCCGCTTAATCAGATTAAAATAGTCGCTACAGATATAGATAAACATGTTTTGGAAAAAGCAAGAGTTGGACTTTATTCTGAGAAAAGTATTGAGGCCGTACCCAAACATTTTAAAGACAAGTATTTTAATAAAATTGGGGCATCCTATCAAATTCGTGATGAAATAAAAGAGCGAGTTGAATTCAAACAACATAATTTGCTAAAGGATATGTATGATAAAAACATTGATTTGCTAGTATGCAGAAATGTACTAATCTACTTTACAGAAGAAGCAAAGGATGAAATTTTCAAGAAATTTAGCGAGTCAATCAAGCCGGGTGGCTATTTATTTATTGGCAGTACGGAACAAATTATTAGTTATAGAGATATTAAGTTTAACCGTGCGAACTCCTTTTTTTACGAGAAAGATAAATAGTATTTGCAGACAAAATGGAAAAGAATCAGGGATAATAGAAATAAGTAAGAAAAAATCAATGAGGATTTTTTCTTACTTATTTTTGGTATGCAGGAGCATGTCGAGTATATGTAGAGCATATTTTTGAAAAAGTTCGGGGCTTTTTTTCATTTCATCTTCTAATTCAAAATAGAAACAAGTATCTTCATAATTATCTTTGAAAATTGGACTAAAGACGATATCCCATTGAGGTAGAAAAACAGCTTCTTTTAGGGTATAACA
>CAZWNX010000031.1:0-5754 GCA_964635395.1 uncultured Lachnospiraceae bacterium | reverse complement strand
ATTTTCATAATTAATTCACTAGACTCTTCATTTGCCTCATTGAGATATTGATTGGAGTATACCTTTACAACACGAAACTTCTGTAAAAGCAAATCGGAATAAGACAAGATTGGTAATATATGCAGCATACCTTTTAAATCATCAAGATTGTGAAGAAGCAATAAATCTTCAAGCTCAGTTGTTGGATGAGAAGAATATTCGATAAAGAGTTGAATTAATTCTTTTGGAGTTTTTTCGTCTTTTCTTGGAAAGTGCATAACTGCTTCCAATGTTTTTTGCTTACAGTTTGGTAGTTGCAATAATTGTTTATAAGGTGCTGTTCTTTGATACAAATCAATTCCATCTTTGTTGGAAAAAGGGTTATCAAGGTTGGCTGAATGAAATTTTCCGCTTAAGTAAGGGATATCAAAGGTGTTTCCGTTGAAGTGAATAAATGTTTGATACGGTTTTGAAAATTCTATAAAAGCAGTTAATAATTCTTTTTCTTCAGCAGGGTTTTCATATTGTTCATTTAGCCATTGCAGACTTTGCCACTCTCCCTCGCGATAATAAACGACACCAATCAAATAGAGACTTGTGGTTTGATGCGAAAATCCAGTTGTCTCGATATCAAAAAATAGTAGATTGTCTAAAGATCCAATGTTTTCTAAAGGATAATGGATTAAATCCTTTGAAAGGACGGATTGAATAATTTTCATAAACTCCTCCAAATTGTGTGAATGGAATAATAAAAGTGTAGAATTCGCACCTAATTATTTTAACATAGATTTGCACAATAAGATACATTATAGTATAGTAATGGTTGAGAAATTTTCGAAAAGAGGTTAGGGTATGGGCGCAAAATTATCGTTTCATGGTGGCATTCATCCAAATGATGGAAAAGAATTTACGAAGACTTTTCCAATTGAAGAGTTATTCCCAAAAGAAGAAATGGTCTATCCACTTTCGCAACATATTGGAGCAAGGGCTATTCCAATTGTGAAAAAAGGGGATTATGTATTGGCCGGTGAATTAATTGCCAAGGCAGATGGATTTGTTTCTTCCAATATCCATGCAAGTATTTCAGGACAAGTCAAAGAAATTAGTAAAAGACGAGTTGTAGGGGGAGACCTTGTTGAATCCATTGTAATTTCCAATGATGGGCTTTATAAAAGCCTAGAATTTATAGAACGATTTGATTTAGAAGAATTATCTAGTGAAGAAGTGCTGGGATTCATTAAAGAAGCGGGTATTGTTGGTATGGGTGGAGCAGGTTTTCCTACTCATGTCAAACTATCTCCCAAGAACCCCCAAAAGATTGATCGAATCATCGCAAATTGTGCAGAGTGTGAGCCTTATTTAACTTCGGATTATAGGCGAATGATGGAAGAACCTGAAAAACTAGTTGAAGGAATGCGAATTGTATTGAGACTTTTTCCTAAAGCCAAAGGTATTTTTGCGGTTGAAGATAATAAGAAAGACTGCGCGAAGAACCTTCAAAAATATATTTTAAAAGGTGATGCAATGACGATAAAGTTATTGCCGACTAAATATCCACAAGGTTCTGAACGTCACTTAATTTATGCTACAACGGGAAGGGCAATTCATTCGGCAATGCTTCCAGCAGATGCAAATTGTATTGTTCAAAATGTGGACACGATCATCGCAATCTATAATGCAATCAAATATGGTAGACCACTCACGAGAAGAGTAATTACAGTTAGTGGAAATGCATTTTCAAAGGGTGGAAATTTCCTCGTTCCAATTGGCACTTCGTTGAAAGAAATTGTGGATCATGTAAATGGCTTTTCACAAGAACCTCAGAAAATGATTTGTGGTGGTCCAATGATGGGAACAGCCCTTTTTGATTTGCAAGTTCCTGTTGTAAAAACCAGTTCTGCACTTTTGGCATTCACAAGGGATGAAATATCAATGCATGATCCAACAGCATGTATACGTTGTGGGAAGTGTTCAGGAGTGTGTCCAGGCAGAATTCTACCGAGTAAACTATCGGAATATGCAGATCATAATAATGAAGAAATGTTTTTGAAATTAGGTGGCATGGAGTGTTGCGAATGTGGGTGTTGTAGTTATGTTTGCCCAGCAAAAAGACATTTAACGCAATCCATTAAATCAATGCGTAGAACAATACTATCAAAACGCAAAAACTAGGAGGAAGTATTGTGAGTGAATTTAGACAAGTATCATCGAATCCACATATTCGTTCAAAAAATACTACGAATTTAATTATGCTATTGGTAATTATCTCACTATTACCTTCAGCCATTTTTGGAATTTATCATTTTGGATTTCGAGCAGCGGTAATTATCATTATAACAGTTTTGAGTTGTGTAATTTCAGAAGTACTATTTCAGTGGATTGCCAAAAGGAAACAAACAGTCGGGGATTTTTCCGCAATTGTAACGGGACTACTTTTAGCAATGAATCTACCAGCCACCGTTCCGTGGTGGATTTGTGTCATTGGTGGATCCTTTGCGATTATTGTTGTCAAAATGGCATTTGGAGGAATTGGTAAGAACTTTATGAATCCAGCACTTGGTGCTAGATGTTTTCTTGTGATATCGTTTGCTTCCATTATGACAAACTTTAATGTGGATACAATGTCAGGTGCTACACCTCTGGCAGTATTAAAGGCGGGTGACGCAGTTGTACTAAAAGATATGGTTGTTGGTAACATACAGGGTACAATCGGTGAAACTTCAGTGATTGCTTTATTGTTAGGTGCCAGTATCTTGTTATTCACAAGAGTGATTGATTTACGTATTCCGGCAACCTATTTAATAAGTTTTATTATTTTTATTGTTCTATTTTCGGGAAAGGGTCTTGATATTCGATTTATTGTTGCACACCTTAGTGGAGGTGGATTAATGCTAGGTGCATTTTTTATGGCAACAGATTATTCCACAAGACCAATTACTGTAAAAGGGCAGTATGTTTTTGGAATTTGCTTGGGTCTTTTAACAGGCTTATTCAGGCTGTTTGGAGCTAGTGCAGAAGGTGTTTCCTATGCAATCATCATTAGCAATTTACTGGTTCCCCTTATTGAATCCTTTACGTTACCAAAAGAATTTGGAAAAGGAGGAGAGCGTGTATGAAACTAATTGTAAAAGACACGTTGATTCTATTTCTAATTACATTTATTGTAGCTGCAATTTTGGGCGTTGCATATGTTGGAACAAAGGATCAAATTGAAGTCAGCAAACAAGCTAAAATGGAAGCAGCATGGCAAGAGGTTTTGCCAGATGGAAAGTCATTTGAAGAAAATGAAAATATGAATTATGATGAAATAAATAATAAGTTGGGTTTAGCAGGTTATACAAATTCAATGATTACGCAGGTACTCACTGCGAAGAATACAGAGGGTGAAGAAGTTGGGTATGTAATTGGAGTTGAGAGTAGTGAGGCATATAATGGTAGTATTACCTTTTATATGGGACTTGATTTGTCAGGAAAACTTTCAAAAATTTCTCTTTTACAAATTGCGGAAACACCAGGACTTGGTATGCAGGCAGAAGAAATACTAGTACCCCAGTTTTCAGACAAAAAAGTTGAACAGTTTCAGTATACAAAAACAAAAGGGACTTTAGATGAAGAAATAGATGTCATTAGTGGAGCAACAATTACAACAAATGCAATAGTGAATGGGGTAAATGTGGGATTATATTATTACCAACATTTGATCGGAGGTACAAAAAATGAAAACATGTAGCGAACGCTTATTCAATGGTTTGATAAAAGAAAATCCTACATTTGTACTCATGTTAGGTATGTGCCCAACACTTGCAGTAACCACTTCGGCAATGAATGGTCTTGGAATGGGACTAACTACTACAGTAGTACTCATATTGAGCAATATGCTTATTTCAATGCTTCGTAAGTGGATTCCAGATCGAGTTAGAATACCAGCATTTATTGTAATCATTGCCGGTTTTGTAACGGTTATGGAATTAGTACTTCAAGCATATATTCCGGTGCTATATGAGGCTCTTGGAATCTATATTCCACTCATCGTTGTAAACTGTATTATATTAGGTAGAGCAGAAGCCTATGCTTCAAAGAACAAAGTCGTTTACTCAATGTTTGATGGTTTGGGAATGGGACTAGGATTTACCTTTGCGCTTACAATTATGGGAGCTGTTAGAGAAGTGCTAGGTGCAGGGGAACTGTTTGGATATGGAATTATGCCAAAGAGTTTTACACCAGCGAGTATATTTGTAATGGCACCTGGAGCATTTTTTATTGTGGCGATACTGACAATAGTACAAAATATTGCAAAAGATAGGGGTCAAAAGAAGGGTAAGGATGTTCATAAAATTGCTTCCGGATGCAGTGATAACTGTATGGAGTGCGCAAGTAAAGGAGGTTGTGATAAGCATGAATAAACTTCTATTTATTGGTGTATCAGCAGCACTTGTCAACAATGTTGTCCTAAGTCAGTTTCTGGGATTATGCCCTTTTCTTGGTGTATCCAAAAAGAAGAATACGGCTCTTGGAATGGGTGGAGCAGTTTTATTTGTAATTACGTTGGCCTCATTTGTTACGAGCTTAATTTATCAATTTCTATTAAAACCATTTCAACTGGAATATTTAAAGACCATGGTATTCATATTGGTGATTGCAGCACTTGTTCAATTTGTTGAAATTATATTAAAACGTTTTGCAAAACCACTCTACGAAGCTTTGGGAGTATATCTTCCACTGATTACAACGAATTGCGCGGTATTAGGTGTGGCATTGGTAAACGTTCAAAAATCATATGGAATTTTAGAAGGTGTCATAAATGGTTTTTCAACTGCATTAGGATTTATGATTGCGATTGTAATTATGGCAGGACTACGAGAAAAGATGGAGTATAATGATATTGTAAAGCCATTAAGAGGTATGCCAATTGTACTGATTACAGCCGGACTGATGGCAATTGCCTTTATTGGATTTTCGGGACTTTTGTAGAACGTAAGGAGAATCATATCTTAGTATGGAGGCGAATATGTCGATTATTTTGTTATCAATTGCAGTATTAGGTGGAATAGGGTTGCTTATTGGAGTGTTTTTAGGATTTTTTGCAATGAAATTTGAAGTGCCAGTAGATGAAAAGGAACTCCAAGTTTTAGATGCTTTGCCGGGGAATAATTGCGGTGCGTGTGGGTATCCAGGATGCAGTGGGCTTGCAACAGCAATCGCAAAAGGGAATGCTCCTTGTGATGCTTGTCCAGTGGGTGGTGCAACAGTTGCAAAAGCGGTTGCAACCATAATGGGAGAACAAGTGAATGATGTAATTAAAAAAGTGGCATATGTTCGGTGTGCAGGTGATTGCGATAAGACAAAAACAGATTACGCATATACGGGCATTAAGACCTGTGTCGCGATGTCATTTGTTCCTAATGGAGGACCTAAAAGTTGTAATTATGGTTGTTTAGGATATGGAGACTGTGTAAATGTATGTGATTTCGATGCAATTCATATTGTAAATGGAATTGCAATCATTGATAAAGACAAGTGTACCTCTTGTGGTAAATGTGTAAAGGCATGCCCAAAACAATTAATTGAGCTTATCCCTTATGAAGCGGAATATGTGGTTGCCTGTCGATCAAAGGATAAGGGGGTTGATACAACAAAGGGGTGTGAAGTTGGATGTATAT
Source organism: uncultured Lachnospiraceae bacterium (assembly GCA_964635395.1). GTDB lineage: Bacteria > Bacillota > Clostridia > Lachnospirales > Lachnospiraceae > CAZWNX01. Next base: position 115 of record CAZWNX010000031.1, on the reverse strand, counting down.
CCTGTACCCTTTGTAAAAAGGCATGTGAAAGTGGCGCAATTACCATTGAAAATTTCTTGGCCTATATCGATCAGGATAAATGTATTCAATGTGGAAAATGTTATAATGTATGTCC
>CAZWNX010000030.1:12003-21636 GCA_964635395.1 uncultured Lachnospiraceae bacterium | reverse complement strand
CAGGCTTCGCTGTTGCTTTTTCAACAGGTTTAGCTGTTGCAGCTACTTTTTTGTCCTCTGCCATTTTCATGTTCTCCCTTCACACTTTTGTTAACGTTTATCTCTTATTCTCAACATTCACAAATACAAACTTAGTTTAACGCAAAAAGCACGTTCTGTCAATTTTTTAGCACGCTTAGTACAGCGACAATTCCCTTTCGAATAATACTGTCTCACCACAAACTGTTACATCGCAATCAGGTAATATCCAATCAGTATTGCCCCAAGTCCAATTCTATACCATCCAAACACTTGAAAATCGTGCTTTTTAACATAGTCCATCAATAATTTAATAACCAGCAAAGAAACACCAAATGCCGTTATCATTCCCACTAGTAAAATCAATAACTCCATTGAACTCGGAACTTGTTCTAGCTTTATCAGTTTCACTAAACTAGCTCCTAACATAACTGGAATCGCCATAAAAAAAGTAAATTCTGCTGCAACCGTTCTTGTTACACCAAGTAGTAATGCTCCAACAATGGTCGCTCCCGATCTAGATGTCCCTGGAAACACCGCCGCAATCAATTGAAATATACCAATTAGTGCCGCTGTCTGATAAGTGATTTCTGATAGATCCCTGATTTTTAAATCTCTATTTTTGTTCCATCGTTCAATCACAATAAACCCAATTCCAAATACAATTAATGCAATCGATACACTTAGAAAATTATAGAATAACCGGTCCAAAACATCATCCCATAAAACTCCCACAATTGCCGCTGGTACACATGCAATTACAATCTTAAACCACATTTGAAAAATAGGTTTATCGATGACATTTTTCTTTTTATTTCTTATCTCACCTAAATGAAATGGGAATATTTTTTTCCAAAAAAGGATTACAACTGCCAGAATTGCTCCCAATTGAATTACGACCAAAAACATATCCTTAAAGTCATCTGAAACGTTTAGTTTTATAAACTCATTCAATAAAATCATATGGCCCGTACTGCTAATCGGAAGCCACTCTGTAATTCCTTCAACAATTCCAAACAATAATGCTTTCAAAATTTCAATCATTTTAATCCAACTTTCTATTTACTCTTTTTCTAAATACTGGGTCATTTGTTTAAAAGAACGTTTAGCATCATGATATCCTTCTAAATATAAAGCCTTAAGTTTTTCTTTATCACGCTCTAATCGATTCACTGAATTTTGATTCTGCGGTCTGATTACAAAAATCTTACCGTCTCGCTCATACTCTTCAATTAAATCCATCACATGATTATAGTGCACATGTCGCTCCTGCATTGCCTTTACCAGTTCTGGAAAAGCACGATACTTGATTTTTAATAATCTCATATGCGAACTTTCCTTTTTGCGATAATCCGAAGCCTTGGTCAAAATCAAGACATGCTTCTTGTTTTGATCTTCTATTGATTTTAAGAGTGGTATTGAATCACTAATTCCACCATCTAAATAGGGCACTCCATCAATGATTACATTCTTGGATACAAGGGGTAACGAGCTAGATGCCCTGACTCCAATCATATCTTTTCGCAAATCAATCATTGGGTAATATACTGGCTTGGCAGTATTTACATCTGTAATAACTGCATAGCACTTACCAGGATATGCGTTTGCTGTATCATAGTCAAACAAATCAAGCTCATTTGGAACCGTATCATAGCACATTTTTGCACCAAAAATGTCTCCTGTTAACAAGAGACTTTTCCAGCCAAAGTATTCTGGATCATCCAAATAATTCATAAACACCCTATAAGAACGCTTATACTGTTTGGACATATAGTTACACAGCTGACATGCACCGGCAGATACTCCATAGCACGAGGAAAATTCCACTTCGTGCTTCATAAAATAGTCAAGAACTCCAGCTGTATAAACACCCTTCATCCCTCCGCCTTCTAAAATCAGTCCCGCTTGATACCTGTTCATGAACGTCACTCCATTCCATAATAAGCTGCTAGTTTTCGAATTGCTTCTAAAGAATTTTCCACTTTTTGTGTAGGTACACAGTATGCCATTCTAAAATATCCTGGCGCACCAAAACTATCCCCTGGTACAATTGCCAAATCATATTCCAATGCTTTTTGACAAAATTCTTTTGCATCCTCAATTGGAGCTTTTGGAAAAATGTAAAAAGTTCCACCAGGTTTAACACAAGAAAAACCAAGTTTTGTCAATTCATTATATAGAATAGTACTATTTTTTTCATATACTTTTAAGTCTGCCGTTTCTTCTAAGAGCATGGAAACTGCAAGCTGAATCAGGGAGGATGGGCAATTATGTCCAATTCCCCTTGAAATTTGTGTACACATATCCACAATTAGTGTGGCATCTTTACACAAAGGATTCACTGCCACATAACCAATTCTCTCACCTGGAAGAGAGAGTGATTTACTAAATGAGTAGCAAATAATGGTATTCTCATAGAATTTGGATACAATTGGCGCATCAACACCTTCAAATACAATTTCGCGATAAGGTTCATCCGAAATAATATAGATGTCCTGACCGAATTCTTCAGATTTTTTCTTAAGAATTGAAGCAAGATGTTGAATCGTCTCTGTAGAATATACAACTCCCGAAGGATTGTTTGGTGTGTTTAATAAAATTGCAGCCGTATTTTTGCTAATCACTTTTTCAAATTCTTCAAAATTAATTTGAAAGCTCTCTAAATCAGCCGGTACAATTGTGAGCTTTGCCCCCGTCTCTGTTACATAAGGTCTATACTCTGGAAAAAAAGGTGCAAATGCAATCACTTCTTCTCCTGGGGTAACGACACTTCGGACTGCATGCGCAACAGACGACGCTGCACCACTCGTCATAAAAATGTGTTCCATCTTGTATGGAAGATTATACTTATTCGCTAAGGACTGTGCAACTTTCGTCCTCACTTCTGGTAGCCCATGACTTGGGCTATACCCATGAAGTGCCAATGGGTCTCTCGTGTCTAAAAGTTGTTTAACAATGTCATTAAACTTCTCTGGTACCGCAACAGAAGGGTTCCCAAGACTAAAATCATAAACATTATCATAACCAATCTCTGCTCCCCTTGCATTTGCATAAACTGAAATTTCACGAATCACTGATTTTTGACTTAACATCTCTTTAAATTTGTTTGAAATCATTTTATTCCTCCATGTTCATTCCTATATTTTTGAAAATCACCACTGAGTAACTGTGTACGAACTCTTGCACCCTGCGTTGTCAGGTGTAGGTACGTGTTGTAAAAATACTTTGGATCAAGACAATACTCTGTATAATTGGAAATTACTGGTGCATCTATTTTTGTCTCTAGTGCTTCCTGAAAAGCTTGATATTCCTCTACCGCTGGAGCTTTATCATGATATGCAATTGGATATGCCGCAATTAAAAGTGTCGCTCCTTGTTGAACCACTGTCTTATTCAATTGATTAAGTCTTTTCACCGTTTGGTCTGATATCTGCGAAACCGCAACCATGGAAAGATCTAATCCTTCCACACTCTGCTCTCTAGGATAAATATTATCACCCCATTCATTAAAGGAACTTCTTCTAAAAATCGGGTCACTTCCCTCACCGTTACCCGTATGATCCGCCCACATTGTAACGGATTTATGTAAATACGTTGGATATGCTTTTGCCATATCCCAAACATCTTTTCTACGAATAAAGGAATATAGCTCTAAATGATTTTCGATTGTAACCCATGCGAGTTCAGGATTTTTAATCGTATCATCATCCGCGTAATTACTGTGGCACACAATCACATAGTCACCAGGATTGAGATTGATCAATGCTGCCTGTTCATTGAATACATTTCCAACCCCACCATGTAACCCCATATTTACAACCTTAAGACCCGTTTCTTTTTCCAATAATGGGGAATCCATTCCAAATACCAAATTGGAGTTTCCAACCAAAATAATTTTTGGTTCTTCAACTGCTTTTAAACGATTCACCTTATCAACAAGGCTTGCTTGGTAGTTCTGCGTGTATTGTGGCATTACAATCACAAAACAAAACAAGATTATTAATACGACTAGCAGAAGGCCTTTGAGTAAAAAAAATATCTTTTGTTTCACACGCTTTCCTCCCTAAAACTGGAAATAGATAAATGAAGTTTGCTCATATACCGTTCCATAAATTCCATATATCAAAATCCCAAACACAAGGGATAGATAAATAAGCCAACGAAAGCAAATCCCTTGCTGGTTCAGTAGTGCAATTAGATTCAATCCCTGTTCCTTCTTATAATCCACAAAGAAGAGAATCCCAATTGAAAGTACCAGAAGAATTACATCTTTTACACTAATTCCAAATCCAACAAAAATGTAACCAAATAATTTTGAAAGCTGTAGGTTCGAAACCCCTTGATATAAAATTCTAATAGCCGGTTTTATTCCGTCAATTCTAAAGAATACCCAGCACATGCTAATCAGTAGAAATGTTTTCAAACGAGCAAAAAAACGATAACCAAAACACTCTCGATTGATCTTTAACCGTTCACAAATTCGATTCCATACTGGTCCTAATAACTCTTCAAGAATCATGAGTCCACCATTTAAACCACCCCAAGCTATGAACGAAAATGTTGCACCATGCCAAAGTCCACTCACTAAGAATACAATCATAACAAATAGATATTTTCTGAATTTACCTTTACGATTTCCACCAAGGGGAATATAAAGATAATCACGAAACCAACTTGTCAAAGAAATATGCCAACGTTTCCAAAAATCAGATACACTTGTTGCCAAATAAGGGGCTCTAAAATTTTCACGAAGCTCCACTCCCAATATTTTGGCTATTCCGATTGCCATGTGGGAATATCCTGAAAAATCACAGTAAATTTGAATTGCATACATCATGGACACAATGATCAATTCAATTCCGCTATAGATTTCCGGTGTACCAAATACCATATTGACAGTAATCGCTAATCGATCCGCAATGACTAATTTTAGGAACAAACCATATACAAATCGAAGTAGCCCTTCCTTCGCTGACAAAATGTCAAAACGCTTTACTGTTTTAAGTTGAGTAAGTAAGTTTCCACTACGCTCGATTGGTCCTGACAACACGATTGGGAAAAAGGTTAGAAATCCCATATAATGAACAATGTTCTTCTCCGCCTTAGACTTTTTGTAATATACATCAAATAAGTACCCTAAGGACTGCAGAATATAAAACGATATTCCAAGCGGTAAAAGAATCTCTTCCAGTTCAATTGCTTGATGTCCAATTCCAATGACGATTTTATTAAGAATTGAAATGGCAAAATTCCAATACTTAAAATAGAATAGCAATCCCAATATTACTAGGCAAGTTGCAACGAGAATTCCTTTTGACCGCTTATGATTTCCACTTTGCAAAGTCTTTTCAAGAAGCAGTGCTGACAAAAAGGTGATAATTGTAACTCCCAACATGATTGCCGTATTAGCAACTCCCGAAAATAGGTAAAAAATTATATTTGCAACCAATAAAATCATTGGTTGCAATTTCTTAGGAAAACAATAATAGATAAGTGCTATGATAAGAAAAAAAATCATAAATTCTAACGAATTGAACTGCATAACCTATTGCTCCTATCTTGATCTCAACCATGCATCAGATGTTTCTCTTTGCTCAACACTACTTCCATATTGAGGGTCATTTTGACGGTAACGAATATTTAGAAAAGCTGCTCGGTCCTTATTATAAGTTGTTTCGAGAGAACGATCATAGCCCAGTACAATGTGTTGAAATTTGGCCTGATATAAATCAAGCGCTCGCATGGCCTCATTTTTAGAAATATTAACTGCTATCATCTTACCATTTACATCAAAATATTTTAGTTTACTTTCTGCATATCTTCCAGTTCTTTGATAGTAATAAATCCATACAATCTGAGTATGCTCAATTAACTTTACCTTTGTTGTGTCAGCAGCAAACGTGAACCGATTTCCAATCCATACACTCCTAGATACTTTTATCGCCTGCATAAAATCAGCTTCCAATGTACCCTCAGAAACAGTCATATTATCACACAAGTATTTATCAATATTCTTGCGGTATCCTTTTGTAAGCAATTTTGTAAGAAAAAATAATGCAATAAGGATTCCAATCGAACCTATTCCAGACATAATTAGTATTGCCAGAATACTTTCTCCTCGAATCTCATCCGTTGTAAGCAAATAAATGTCCTCGCCAGTATCATTTGCAATATCATCCTCACCAAAAACTTCTGTCAAGGTCTCATAATAATACTTTCTATGTTCTTGATCCATTTTCGTCAGGGTTCCAGTCACATAGTATTCCCCACTTACGATGTCAATTTCACCACTAAACCACTTCCAAGCTTCTTCAAATAACACGTCTACCTTGGCCGCTTTTGCCTTCGGAACAACCACTCCAATCAGTGCATTTTTGGAATCATCATATACAACATATCCATAATTCGTTGTAGTACGCTCTTTCGTATCCGTATCTTCCGAGTATTTTTCTGCATAGATTTCAAGAGGATATTTCAAATGAAAGGAGACATATTTATTTTCCAACTCACTATAATCCTTTGTTTCCTCCATACGAATTGGTCCTTTAATATAATCAATAATTGTAAGCTTGGTAATCGCAATAAAAATAATAGCCATTACCAGTGCAATAAACCCTCCATATATAGCAGATCTATTTGTACTTTTCTTTAGTTCCTTAAACATTTTTATACCCTACCTTCCTCATAGTATTCCCCAAAAAATGATACCATATTATGAATCACATGCCAAGAAGCTTCTACTCAAGAGAAAACAATCGTAATACAGGTTCCCTTTCCTTTCTCGCTGTAGATATCCATCTTTGCTTGATGTTTGGCTACAATATGCTTTACAATTGCAAGACCAAGTCCCGTTCCTCCACCCGACTTTGAACGACCTTTATCCACTCTGTAAAAACGCTCAAATATTCTGCCTAAATGTTCTTTTGATATTCCAATCCCAGTATCTTCTACCATGAGTAATGTCCCCGGATTCAATTGTTTAATTGTCACCTGGACGCTCCCACCTCGATTATTGTACCGAATCCCATTGTCAATCAAATTATAGAGTACTTCTTCAATCATTGTCTTATTCGCAAAAATACTTATATGTTCTCCGATTAACTGAATTGTCACTTCTTGCTTTTGACTACTCATTTTCAGGTGTTCTATACTCTCTTTTGCCAACTGATATAAATCTACCTCTTCTAACTCAAACTCTAATTCATCTGAGTCTAACTGGGATAATTTAATAATATCATTGATAAGAGCCAATAATCTTTGGGCATTCTTATTGATTTCTTTAGCAAAACGAAGTGTATCTTCCTGACTTGCCATTCCATTTTCGATTAATTCCGAGTACCCCGAAATACTTGATAGGGGTGTTTTTAATTCATGGGAAACATTTGTAGTGAAGTCCTGCCTTACTCTGGCACTTCTCAAAATATCCTCATGCTGCTTTCGAATGGTTTGGAAAAAGGGCTCTAATTCGGGATAAGAATCATTTTGAGCCATATGGTTTTGGTCTTTAGCGATTCTCTCAATTGGTTTGATGATTTCTTTTGTAAGCAGATTCGTTAAAAATGTGCTTAGCAAGAATAGCACCATTGCCAACAATACCACAAAGGGCACAATGCTCATGAAGATTTTCCCTAGAGTGTCACTATCTTTTGCCGTTCTAAGGATGGTACGGTCTGGCAGCATAACAGCAAAATAAAAAGTACTCTTACCAATGGTCTTTGAGTTTCGAATACTACTTCCTTCGCCCTTCTTGATAGCCTCTATTACTTCAGGTCTGTTCTTATGATTGTCCATTTTATCTATTGATGCATAATTATCAAACGTTACAACCCCATCCTCGCGAATCATCGTGACCCGAATAGATTGATTTTGAACCTTTTCTACTTCTTCATAACTCAAAAAGGAAAGTGCCTTTGAATAACTCTTAAGCTCTTCCACTACCTGCTTTTTTAGAATCTGGTAAAATAATACTGAAACCAAAACCAGCGTTATCACAATGGATAACGCTGCAATCAACACTAATCTTTGCTTAATCTTCTTTTTCATACGCAACCTCACAAAGGACTATTTGTCCATGATATATCCAACATTGCGGACCGTTCGAATCACTTCCCCTGCCTCAGCAAGCTTTTGCCTCAACGTTTTGATATGCATATCAAGTGTTCTAGATTCTCCTTCGAAATCCGTTCCCCAAACCAAGTTTAGAATTTCTTCCCTCGTTGTAACACTTCCCTTTTTATTCATTAACAACTTTAATAACTCATACTCCTTAAAGGTCAACTCACAGTTCTTCCCTTTAACCAATACCGTATGCTTCTCATCATCTAATAGCACATCACCAGCCACAAGAGTGCGTTTTTGATCTGTGCCTGCTGTCCTGCGAAGGAGGGCTTTCACTCTTGAGATTAACTCCATAACGCCAAAGGGTTTTGTTAAATAATCATCTGCCCCTACATCAAGTCCCTTAACCTTATCTAGCTCAGTTGTTTTAGCTGTCACCAAAATAATTGGGATTCTTTCTGTCTGTTTATTGGCACGAAGCTTTGCAATAATTTGCAAACCATCACTGTCTGGGAGCATCACATCTAAAACAATCAAATCTGGTAGTTGTTCCTTCAATGCTTTCAAAAAGTCATTTCCAAATTCAAAATCAACCACTTCATATCCACTGTTTTTCAAAGAAAAACTTTCTATTTCACGAATATTTTGGTCATCTTCCACTACATAAATGAGTGCCATGTAAAATCCTTGCCTTTCTATTAAAGACATATTCCCGATTGTGCAAATAAATGCGATTGATCATTGCAATTATGGAAGTAAATATTTCTTTTGAAGTTCTTGTACTTGCATATGGAATTCTTGATTATCTGTTCTTTTAATAAAGTCTAAATACTCATGAGCCTGAATACTTTCACCCTTTTCTTGCAAAATACAAACGGCAATGTTGGAACAATGGTCCGAAATACGCTCATAATTTGTTGTAATATCAGATAACACAAATCCCATTTCAATCGTACATTTTCCTTTACGCAATCTTTTTATATGTCGGTTCTTTAGTTCTACTTTTAAATAATCAATGACTTCTTCTAATGGTTCAACTGCTTTTGCCAAGACCACATCTTCCTCTTCAAAGACTTTCATTGTCATTCCCACAATTTCCTTAATTGCAGCTGTTAATATAGCTAGTTCTTCCATCGCTTTTTTAGAAAAACAAGCTTCCTTGCAATCCACTTCTTCCGCTGCATGTACTATATTTACTGCGTGATCAGAGATTCGTTCAAAATCTCCAATTGAGTGAAGCAATAATGAAACTTCCTTGCTCTCTTTTTCGGATAATTTACGACTGCTTAACTGAATCAAATAATTGCCTAATACATCCTCATATTTATCAACAACTGTTTCTAATTCGTATAGCTGTTTTGCTTTTTCTAAATCAAATTTATCTACTAGCTCCATTGCACCAAACAAAGTGTCTCTAGCAATTTCAGCCATTTTCACAGTAACGGTCTTACATTGTTTAACGGCAACCGACGGAACATCAAGGAAACGCACATCTAAGATTTGTAACTCTTCTTCAAGTTTTTGTGCCACCGTAAGTTCCACCTCAGGTTTTACTTC
>CAZWNX010000030.1:0-11903 GCA_964635395.1 uncultured Lachnospiraceae bacterium | reverse complement strand
TCTCCTAAAACAATCATTCCATATAGGAAAAGTGCCAATCCACCGACCATCGTCAATAATCCAAAAATATCCATTCTTTACCTCACATTTGATTTGGTTTACCAATGTAACAATTTTATTGTAACACCTAAGTAACCATATGTAAATTTTAATTCAAATGTTTGTAAAAATTAGATATATGCAAACAAAAAATAGTAGTCCCTTTTCGTACAACTATTACAAAAGTCTTGTTTCTTCTAAGTTTCCCGTCTCTTTAAAAATTTCCCACTCACTGATATTAACTGCGTGATCTGCTATTTTTTCAAAATATTTGGCAATCATTAATATATCAACACACACATCCGGTGTCTTACTTTCTTCTCGAAGTGTCTTGACAATTTCTTCCTTTACTTGATTAAAAAGATCATCTACTTCATCGTCTGCCGCGATTACTTTTTTAGCAAGCTCTAAATCCTGATTGACAAATGCCAATATACTTTCGTGTACCATTTTTTTGGAAGCGGATAGCATATCGCTTAAATTTTCCGAGTAATAAGACATCGCTACATTTGGAAGTCTCAATAGAAGTTCTCCAATATCTACAACATGTGCACCGATTCTTGTAATGTCCGTTACCACCTTTAAAATGGCGGTTATTGTTCTTAAATCCCTTGCGACTGGTTGTTGTGTTGTTATTAAAAACAAACATTTTGCTTCAATATTTCTTTCCATACTAATAATATTTGAATCACTTGCTATAATATCTGAAATTACCTGTATTTCTTCCTTTTTCATAGCTCCTGCTAATTTACAAAGCAAATACTCTACCTGAAAACCCATTTCTTCTAAACTGCTTTTCAATGAATTCAATTCCTGTTCAAAGTGCATTCTTAACGGCATAATATCCTCCTATTATCCAAATCTTCCCGTAATATAGTCTTCCGTCTTTTTTTCTCTTGGTCTCGAGAAAACATCTTCTGTGGCACCAAATTCAATCAACTCACCCAAGAGGAAAAATGCCGTGTCATCTGACACTCTGGCAGCTTGCTGCATATTATGAGTAACTACTACCACTGAATACTGGTCTCTCAGCTCATCCATCAACTCTTCAATTTTAAGTGTGGATATTGGGTCAAGTGCAGACGTTGGTTCATCCATCAAGATTACTTCTGGTTCCACGGCTAGTGCTCTAGCAATACAAAGTCTTTGCTGTTGTCCACCCGAAAGACTTAGTGCCGATTTCTTCATTCGATCCTTTACCTCATCAAATATGGCTGCTTTAATAAGACTTTTTTCAACAATTTCATCCAAAACCACTCTATTCTTTATTCCATGAATCCTAGGTCCATAAGCAACATTATCATAAATGCTCATTGGAAAGGGATTGGGTTGTTGAAAAACCATTCCAATTTTCTTACGAAGTATTGTTTCTTCTACATCCTTATGATAGATATCTTCACCATCTAGCGTTAAACTTCCTTCCACCCTTACGCTTGGAATCAGATCTGTCATACGATTAATACTTTTTAAGAATGTTGATTTCCCACATCCAGAAGGTCCAATAAGCGCTGTTACCTTTCTCTCTTTTATATCCATTGTGATATTCTTAAGTGCATGATTATCACCGTAATACAAGTTCCAATCCTTTGCAGATAACTTTATTTTACTAGCAACTTTTTTATGTTCCATTCGTCTATCCCTTTCTTCTCTTACTTGTATAATTAACATCTAAGCGTTTGGATATGCACTTTGTTAGAAGATTAATCCCCAATACAATCACTAGTAATACAGCTGCAATCCCAAATGCAACATCGTACTGCGCTTTTGACATACTCAGGTACAGTTGAATGGTAAGCGTTCCACCAGATTCGCCTACTTTTCCTACAAATTCTTCTACACTTGCTGGCAACAAGAAACCACTTCCGGCCGTAAATAAGAGTGCCGCTGATTCTCCCACAATTCTACCAATTGCAAGAATAATTCCTGTAACAATTCCCGGCATTGCACTCGGTAAGAGTATGGTTCGAATCATATACCACTTGGTTGCACCAATTCCAATTGCACCGCTACGATAAGACGTCGGTACCGTCTTAAGCGCTTCTTGTGTGTTTCTGGTGATAATCGGCAAAATCATAATGGATAATGTAAGTGCTCCGGTCATTAAAGAATATCCCATCTTTAGTGTATTTCCAAAAAACACCATTCCAAAGAGTCCAAAGATAATAGAAGGAATGCCAGCCAATGTTTCTGTTGTAAATTCGATGATCGAAACAAGTTTTCCAGGCTTCGCATATTCACTAAGATAGATTGCACAACCAATTCCAATTGGCGTTGCCATCAGTAATGTCAAAACAATAATGTAAAGGGTATTCACAATGTTTCCTGCAATTCCTACTGTTTTATGCAAACTACTTGTCACTGTTGTTAAAAAAGTGGGAGTAATAACAAAGATGCCCTTCGCAAATACATAACCCATAATTCCAAGAAGTAACACAACTGTTGTAAGTGCAGACATATAGATTGTTAACGTCAGAATAATGTCACTCATTCGTATTTTCTTTTTTCTTAGGACAAACTCATTCATGATCAGCACCTCCCGATTTTAGTAATTTGCTCAAAATCAGGTTGATAATCATAATAAATGCAAATAATATCAATCCAATTGTAAATAATACTTGTCTATGTAAATCCGTTGCATATCCCATCTCACTTACAATTGCCGTTGTTAAAAATCGAACTGAATTGAAAGGGAGTGGTGCATTTACACTACTACCCGAAACTAAACTAATTGCCATTGCTTCACCAATTGCTCTGCCTACACCTAGAACAATTGCCGTAATAATTCCGCTTTTTGCTGCCGGAATCATAACCCTGAAAATAGTCTGTATTCTTGTTGCACCAAGTGCAAGAGAAGATGGCTTCAAATACTCTGGAATTGCCCTAATGGACGATTCGCTAATGCTTATAACGGTTGGTAAAATCATAATTGCTAATACAATAACAGCTCCAATTAGATTTGAACCCCCTGTAAACTGGTGCGTCTCTGATCCTTGAAATAATTTTAATTCAATTTTATACATCCATGGATTAATGATTAAAAGTCCAAGTAAACCGTAAATCACTGAGGGAATTCCTGCTAATAACTCAATCGCTGGTCTTACAACGGATGCCAACTTTTTAGGTGCAACTTCCGCCAAAAAGACAGCTGTTAACACTCCAATTGGAACACCAATTAATATAGCAAGTCCAGTACCAATGATTGATGTAAGAATTACATATACTATTCCAAAAGATGGATCTTTTCCTGTAGGTTTCCACAAATGACCAAATAGCACATCTCCAACACCAACTTTCATAAGTGCTGGCGCTCCACTAATAATCATATATACCGTAATCGATGCTACCGCAAGCACTCCAAAGAAAGCACAGAGCATAAATATCCTCTGTGCAGTCTTTTCAATTACGGATTTGGAATTTGAATGTTTATTAATTGATGTCTTCTTTTTCTCTTTCATTCCAGCGTCCAATCTGTACATTTATTTGCTATTATTTATGGTGTAATTAGTCCAACAGATTCAATAACTGCTTTTCCTTCATCTGATTCCAAGTATTCGAAAAGTGCCTGAACCGCTTCGCTTTGCTGACTAACATCCCCTTTTGTTGCCATTACAAATGGACGACTAAGGAAATAAGTTCCTGCCTTGATTGTGTCTGCAGTTGGTTCAACACCTTCTAGCTTAAATGCTTTGACTGTATCATCCAATACATCAAGTGAAACATATCCAATTGCTCCAGGGGTTGATGCAACTTTAGCCATTACTGCACCGGTCGAATCAAGTTCATTTGCGTATGCACATAATTCTTCTACTTCAAGCAACTCTTCAAATGCGCCTCTTGTTCCAGAACCAGCTTCACGTCCAACTACTACGATTGGTAAATCACTTCCGCCAACATCTTTCCAATTTTTGATTGTACCTTTATAAATATCTACTAGCTGCGCTTTTGTTAAATCTGCCACCGTGTTAGCTCCGTCTGTAACAACAGCAATTCCATCTATTGCTACAACATTTTCAACAGCGCCTTCTGCAACTTCACTGTCTTTTAGGTTTCTCGAAGAATTACCAATTTCCACACTTCCTCCAATTAAAGACTCGATTCCGGCTGAAGATCCTGTGAATTCTGCATTAATTGTTACATCAGGGTATTTCTCGTGAAAGGTTTCAGCAATTGCATTTGCTAGTTTTTCCATTGATGTTGAACCAGCCATGGTAATGGTTCCACTAATTGCAGACCCTTGTGTTGCCTCTGTTGTCTCTTGTACTTCGTCCTCTGTACTTTCTGCTTCAACAGCCGCTGTATCCTCTGTGACTGGTTCTGTCTGTGCTTGCTCTCCACATCCTGCTAATATAAACATCGATGTTACTGTAATCATTGCTACTGATAATGCGGTCATTATTTTCTTTTTCATAATCTTTCCTCCAATTTGTTTTTACAAATCGAATTCTATCAAACCAGCTCCTTTGCTTCTATCATTAACTCGTAATGCTTGTGTAAGTTTTATGTAAAAATACAAAAATAAAAAAAAGGACTAAATTTAGCCCTTTCTTAAATACATATTTCCCAAATACAGTTTCTATTGAATCGCACTATTTTGTATACTCATGCCAGTGGTCAATTAATTCCTTTGCTTCTTTTTCAGAAAATCCAGATATATATCGAATCTTTAATATAGCTTCTGCTTCTCGACTATTTTGTATTAAATAGCGAATCTCTTCCACATCTGTTTTGGAGAAGAAAATGCCTTTTATTAACTTCCCTTCGATACTCGTTCGCTCTATAGCCTCTTCTAGTCGCTGCGTTGGGTCAATTCTATAAGCCTCATAGGGACTGACTTGACTTTGCTGCTGATAATTCGTATAGTCTTTTTGTTCAGGAACACTTTTTTTCATAACATATTGATCTTCCGTGATTCTCATCAAAGCAATTGTCATAATCGTAAAGTTTACTACAAGCGCTATCAGTGAACCGAAAAATCCTAATCCTAATACACTCATCAATGGTTTACCTATAACTCCTACCAATGTTATTAGTACTTTTGCATATAGACACATTGCAAAGATTCTAGCATATGAAACTTTTTTAGAAGCAATTAAGGAAATCACATACAGAAACCCGGCATATATGAAACCAGAAAACAAATAACTGATTGGTGCAAAAACAATATAAATGATCACAATCGCAATCACGGCAATTATCATACCCACTTTGATATATGTCGCTAAAACCTCATTATTCAAACCCAATTCACCATAATCACCATAGGGTGTTACATTAAAACCCACAAAGGAATTATATCTTCCATAAGCATGCTTACCAAAAATAACAGCTTCACTAACCTCTCGGTCTCCAAAAATTCTCTCTAGTTCATCCTCATTGATTTCTTCGATTGAATTGTCAAACACAATATAACCCGTTCCAAACTCTATAGTACTTGGCTCTTCAATCTGTAATTCTCCGTTCTTTACTGAAAATTCTGGTAAACTCTCTAAAATGTATTCTTCGACTGATTGCCCATTAAACTCTTCTCTAATTACGCTCGTCATTAACAAAACAAAGGCAATCGAAGACAATACCCCTGTTAACATCGTAAGCAGAACAATAAATCCAATGGTCTTGCTCAATTTTACCCCCAACAAATCATTATATTTATTAGGCATTACAGAATACTTGATTTTTCTAAAAAACCCTATTTTCTCATTCATTTTCTCACCCATTTTCGATTTCTTATAATTAAGAAAGTATATCAAATAAGCAAGATTTACGCAACAATTCAATCACTATCTTCTAGCAACATTTTGTTAAACCGCTGGAATTCAACGCCTACAATAATCGCTCCAACAATCCACGTGATTGGCTCTGTTAAGCAGACTCCAAGGTATCCAAGTATTGGTACCAAGAAAAATACCGACAAGAACTTGCCCGTCACCTCAGTAATACTTGCTATAATTGGAACTAGTTTTCTTCCTATTCCTTGAAGAGTCATTCGCAAAATAAGCAATACAATTAAGATGAAGAAGAAAGGAACGTTGGTCTTAATATACAGGGATGCAGTTTTTACAAGAATTTCATTGGTAGAACCTGATATTAAATATACAATTTGTTTTGAAAAAAGTAATCCCAATACATTTACAACTCCTGACCAAACAGCAGCTAATAAAAGTGTTGTCAGTATTCCTTTTTTGATTCGATCGAATTTCTTTGCTCCAAAATTCTGGCTTGCGAATGTTGATGCAGACATACTAAGCGTTGATAATGGCATCATCATACTTTCCACAAACTTTCTTGCTGATATATGGGCTGCGATTGTAATTTCTCCAAATCCATTAATAGCACTTTGCAATGCTACTGAACCAATGGATACGATTGCAAACATAATTCCCATAGACATTCCTGAAGAAAACAGCTCTTTTAACAACAAATAATCAAGCATAAAATCATCTTTTGATAACTTTAGGAAACCGCACTTATGAACAATATAAACAATACACAATACAACCGAAAACAGTTGCGCTATTACGGTTGCATAGGCTGCTCCATTCACACCCATTTTCAAAGTACTGACAAAAAAGATGTCCAAAAAAACATTTAGAAGAGAGGATATAACCAAAAATACCAATGGCATAACCGTATTCCCGACAGCTCTCAAAATCCCATTTAGGACATTATATGCCATTGTTATAAATATACCCAATATTAATATGCTGATATACCCTTTAGCAGCCTCAAAAATGCTATCAGGGGTGTTTAATAGCTTTAGTAACGGACCAACTGAAACAATTCCCACCACGGCTAAAATAATGCTCGTTGCAACACTAATTAGAATCGACATTGCAACCGCTTTCTTTAACTTGTCCATCTGTTTTGCTCCAAAAAATCTCGCAATAACAACAGAAAACCCACTCGGAATACCAAATACCAGTCCAAAATAGAGCCCAAACAACGAGCCCGTCGCTCCCACTGCTGCCAAGGCCTGATCTCCAACATAGTGCCCCACAATGGCAATATCTGCAAGATTATATAGTTGTTGAAATATATTCCCAAAAAACAACGGAATCGCAAAAAGCAAAATCACTTTAATAGGCTTTCCCTGCGTCATATCATTTGTCTGTTTCACTGAATCCTCCATTTTCCAAAACTTTTCCGATGTAGTAACAATAAAAAATCCCGACCCATTGATTGAGTCAGGAAAATTTTATCAAATATAGTCCAATTCATATAGCAGAAAAATGTTATAAATACAATAATTATGTCTCATTGTTTCTTACAAAGCAACTTACCTGACCTAGTAATTGATCAACAACTTCTCGAACACCATCCGATGCATCCATTACCGTTTTCATCTCCTCTGCCAAATCACTTGTATTTTCTACAACATTGGTGATTGCCTGAGTACTCTCCGTTACAGTATCCGAAATTCCAACGTTTGCATCGTTTACCTTATCCATAACCTGTAGCAGTTCCTCTGTCTCCCTAGAAAACTGTGACATAATACGGTTCATTGTCTCGGCAGCTTCAAAATACTGCTTCCCTGTTTCTGCAAGTGCATCATAATCGAGCATAACTCTTGTATTCACAAATTCCAACAATCTAGTTGCATTTGCTGACAACTCTTCAACGCTATTAATAACCTCATCACTGATTGTCTGAATATGATTTGCTGTATTTTTAGAATGATCTGCTAAAACTCGTATTTCATCTGCAACTACTGCGAACCCTTTCCCCGATTCTCCAGCTCTAGCTGCTTCTATCGAGGCATTCAGTGCAAGTAGATTTGTTTTGTGAGCAATCCCTAATATTTCAGCGGTAAGGTCAGATATCTTA
Organism: uncultured Lachnospiraceae bacterium; assembly: GCA_964635395.1. Taxonomy (GTDB): domain Bacteria; phylum Bacillota; class Clostridia; order Lachnospirales; family Lachnospiraceae; genus CAZWNX01. Next base: position 4,043 of record CAZWNX010000030.1, on the reverse strand, counting down.
GAAATTTGTCTCCCTTTTTCTACCGAAGAACTTACAGCCTGATCAATTGAAGATACAATTCCTTTCACTTCACCAATACTTGTTTTTGCTTGTTCATCTAGAACTTCCGCTTTGCCTTTTATCTCCTCTGCGTAGTTTGTTCCCTCTTCAGCTCGTACAGTCATATTGGCTACAGCTTTTCCGATTTCTCTGGTCTCTTCATTCACCATAACAACCCTTGAAGCTACTTCTTGCATTCCTGCCGCAAGTTCCTCAAGTGTAGCAGATGTATCATCAGCACCAGCATTTGCCTTTTCAACATTTGTCGCAACTTCTTTTTGCTTATCCGATAACACATCGCAACTATTTGAAATATTCACAATAATATTATCAAGCATCTCCAAAAATGCATTGATTCCACTCGAGAGTTGCCCAATCTCATCTTTTGAATATACAATAATTCTCTTTGAAAGATCCCCCTGTTCAAGAGCAACCGACTTCATGATTTCTTTTAACTGCTTCGTTGAGTGTTTAATAGGCCTCATAATACTTTTACGAATGACTAAAATGATAAACACCGAGGTAACTCCAATGATGACAAACGAAATAATAATTAAGAATGGTGTTAGCTTGGCATAGAAATCACTTTTTGCCTTTGCTTGCATCAAGTTTTCGTTAGATACTTTCATCATTTGATCAATATAGGATTCAACATTAATTGCAAACATCCTGTAATTTGATGTGGCTGATACTGCTACCTGCTGCTTATTTTTTTTACTCGTTTCCAACATTGACTTTGTCGTTTTCTTATATTTTTCATAATCCTTTTGAAATTTATCAAAATACTCTTTTCGAGGATCTTTAGAATCCAATTTTTCTGCATACATGGAAACTTTCTGATCTAGTTCTGCTAACAATTTGTCTATTTCACTCTCTAACTCATCCATCCGCAAGGCATTCTTTTCCATACAATGCGTTAGCACGCAATTGTTTATATATGAAAATCTTCTTGAAATATCAAGAATCTCTTCCATCTGTACAACTTCTTCATTCACTATATGATCACAAATTTGTTTGATTGAAATCATATTGCTTGCCAATAACAAACTTGCACCTGAAGCCACAAAAACCAGTATCGCAATCAGTCCATACAACTTCAATCCAATTTTTTGACCACCCATCTTCTTCATTGATACCCCCCTATCCTATGACTAAACACAAGAAATCCCATATAAATCTATATGGGAATTCTCGTATTTGTGAATTGTATTTAGATAATTACTATTTTTCAGCTTTCTTTGTCATAACATCGAAGATAACTGCAATTAGTAATACAGCTCCTTTAACAACTTTTTGCCAGTTCTGGTCAACACTCATTAATGACATTCCCATGTTGATTACGCCCATTAATATAGCTCCAACAATAACACCAGGTACTGTTCCTACTCCACCGTATGCCGATGCTCCTCCGATAAAACAAGATCCAATAGCATCTAACTCATAGTTTTGTCCATACGTTGGTTGTGCAGAAGTCATACGAGCAATTGTTAACATACCTGCTAATGCTGTCAAAAATCCCATATTGGCATATGCCATAAAATATACTCTGTTTGTGTTGATTCCGGAAAGTCTAGTCGCTTTTTCATTACCACCTACTGCATAGAAGTGTCTACCAATGGTTGTTTTAGAAGTAATATATGCATATACCAGAATAACTAGCACCGCCCAAACTAATGCTGTCGGAATACCACGATATTGAGCAATTTTGACAGTAAATGCAATAATTGCAGCTCCAATCGCTAATGTCTTAGCGGCAATTACAAACATTTTAGTAGCATTTGCTTCTTCATAACCTTTTTTTACTTTTTGAAGATATCCTAATATTGATGCAACTGCATAAATGATTGCAAATGCAATTCCAAATGCGATTGAAGTTGCATTAATGGAACCCTTTTCTAAGCCCATCATATTTCCTACGAAGTCTGGAATATAGCAGTCTTTTCCACCACCGAACGCATTGATGAATCCCAAATTAGTTAGTGAAACTGTAAGTCCCTTTAAGATTACGTTTGAAAGCCCTCTAAAGATAAGCATACCAGCCAATGTTACGATGAATGGTGGTACCTTTACATATGCAATCAAGAGTCCCTGCCATGCTCCAATTCCCAAACCAATTAATAACATCATAATGACTGCTGGAACCGGATGCAGATCATGTGTCTCCATCAAGGTTGCACCCACTGCTCCAACGAAACATACTACCGATCCAACCGAAAGGTCAATGTTTCCTCCTGTTAAAATACATAAAAGCATACCGGTTGCTAATACAAATACATAAGCATTTTGCGCAATTAAGTTACTAATATTTTGTGGAAGCAAAATATCTCCATCCGTTTTATCTGCAAAAAATAGTACCACTACAATCAATACCATAAACATTGTGTATTTTTTTACAGCATCCAGTACATTTGTCTTTGTCATAATATCCTCTCCTTTTAATTATTTGCTTTTAGAATATGCGCCATAATGAGTTCCTGAGATGCCTCTTCACTGGATAATTCACCCACAATTTTGCCTTCATTCATCACATAGATTCGATCACACATTCCCAGCACTTCTGGAAGTTCGGAGGAAATCATAATAACAGACTTTCCTTCTTCAACTAATCGATTAATAATACAATATATTTCATATTTTGCTCCAACATCGATTCCTCTTGTTGGTTCATCTAAAATTAAGATGTCGGGATCTGCAAACATCCATTTAGAAAGGAGTACCTTTTGTTGATTACCACCACTGAGTTTCCCAACATTCTGTTCAACACTTGGCGTTTTCGTATTTAGCTTTTCCTTATACTCAACGGCAACTTTTGTTTCTTTATTATGATCAATCACTCCAAATTTACTAATACCTCTTAAATTTGCCATCGTAGTATTTACTTTGATTGGATTTGATAAAATCAAACCTGTTCCCTTACGATCTTCAGATACATAGGCAACTTTATGGTTAATTGCATCTTTCACGCTTCTAAGATGAACTTTCTGATTATCAATAAATATACTTCCTGAAATCGATTTTCCATAACTTCTACCAAATATACTCATTGCAAGTTCCGTACGTCCTGCTCCCATCAATCCAGATATTCCTAATACTTCTCCTCGTTTAACCTCGATGTTGACTTTATCTACCACTTTACGTTCTGAATAAATTGGATGATGTACTGTCCAATCAACTACTTTCAAACGAACTTCACCAATATTTTTCTTTGTTCTTTTTGGGAAACGATCTGTTAAATCCCTTCCAACCATTCCTTTAATAATTCTATCTTCCGAAATCTCATCCACTTCTTTATCCAGCGTTTCAATTGTGGAACCATCACGAAGCACTGTGATTTTATCTGCAACATATGAAATCTCATTTAATTTATGAGATATAATAATCGATGTCATTCCCTCTTTTTTAAACTTTAACAATAAATCCAATAATGCTTTGGAATCTTGCTCATTCAATGAGGCGGTTGGCTCATCAAGGATTAGTAATTTTGCGTTTTTTGCAAGTGCTTTCGCAATTTCAACCAATTGTTGTTTACCAACACTAATGTCCTTTACTAATGTTCTAGAAGACTCTTGCAAACCAACAATCTTCAGATACTCATCCGCTTTTCCATACGTTTCAATCCAGTTAATGGCTGCCGCATGCCCCTTTTCATTCCCAAGAAACATATTTTCGCCAATCGTCATATATGGAACAAGTGCTAATTCCTGATGAATAATTACAATCCCTTGTTCTTCACTGTCTCTAATTTTTGAAAATTTACATTTTTTTCCACGATACAGAATGTCTCCCTCATAGCTTCCATAAGGGTAAATACCGCTCAATACGTTCATCAAAGTTGATTTTCCAGCTCCGTTCTCTCCAACTAAAGCATGTATTTCACCTTCTTCAACCTGAAAATTTACGTTATCAAGAGCTTTTACGCCTGGGAAAGTTTTGGTTATATTTTTCATTTCCAATATGATATTTGCCAAGTGTATCCCTCCCATTCTAATTATTTATAATTCTTG
>CAZWNX010000029.1:12972-21742 GCA_964635395.1 uncultured Lachnospiraceae bacterium | reverse complement strand
ATACTTTATTCCAATCGCCGGCATGTTAATTGGTAATTCCATGACGGGCATCTCCCTTGGTGTCAATTCCCTATCACAGGATATGTCATCTCAAAGACAACTCATTGAAGGTTCTCTCATGTTGGGGGCTACCCCCAAAATGGCAACCAAGCAAATCGTAAATAATGCTTTTGATTCTGCAATACTTCCCACGATTCATTCCATGGTTGGAATGGGAATCGTATTTTTGCCTGGCATGATGACCGGACAAATATTATCAGGAACTTCACCCGCTATTGCAATTGAGTATCAAATCGCTATCATGTTGGGAATACTTGGCAGTGTATCACTAAGTGTCATTCTTTTTGTTCAATTAGGTTACAAAACCTTTTTTAATAGTGACGCACAATTTAAAGTGGATATTCAAAAAGACATTTCCTGACTCTATTTGTTCCTAATCTGATAGGAGTCTTTTTTCACCAACAATTTCTTGTATTGGCTTAATGTCTTGAGTAACTTCAAGTACACCTAAATACTCTCCCAACTCACTTCGAACGGCAAAATAACGAATGAATATGAATTTCTGACCTGCTTTAATCCAAAAATCTTCATGATCTTTTTTACCAGCTTTAAAATCACTTACAATTTTTTCAACAATATGAACACTTGCAGGTGGGTGACAATTCGAAACGTTTCTTCCAATAATTGATCGTGGCCTAGGAAATGCACGTTCCTTCCCTTCCGAGAAATATTTCACCTCATCTTCCTTTCCAACAAAGGTAATATCCATTGGTAAAGTGTTCAACATCGCAACCAACTCTTCTACTGCAAATTCTCCTGAAGGGAGTTTAATTTTACCATCCGATATCTGACCTTCTGATATCCTGTTCCCCAACAGATTTGTTGTTTCTTCGATGCTGACTTTGGAATTATCACTTTGTGTACGTTCCCATACTGGAACTGGATCAATTATAAATCCGATCTCACTACCGTCCAAGGAAACCAATTCCCACTCTTCATCATTCAAATTTTCAATCAACATCGGAATTAAAATATTCTCTTCCTTAAAAATCATTTCTTCAATTCGAACCAGCAGAGCCTCTAATCGTTCTTTCAAAGTAGGGGCATCCATTCCCTTCATTGAAAACAGACCCTGTACCTCTTTTATTTCTTGTCTAATTTCATCATCCACTCCCCACATTACCTTTGGCGGAGCACTAATTCCATATTTTTCTAAATACGGAAACAACAGTTCTTCCTTCTTCTTATAATGTATCGAAATTTTTTTCAACACACCTAATTCTTCTGCCACACTTGATTGACTAGCATCAAAAGAATCAGTTGACACAACGCCCCTAATATTGGAAATCATTTTTTCAATTTCTCTATTCTCAAGTTTCAGAATTTGTAATGGATGACCTGGAATTACACTTGGGTCTTTTGTTTGGTGAATTTCTTCAATAGACCCTTTAAATACACTCGCATGAACATCACACAATTTCTGAATTTCCTGCGCTGGAAATCCTTCGGCAATCAAAGCACCTTCAGCAGCCGATATTTCAGACGCCGAAACACCTTCAAATACCTCTGCAAATTGTGCCTTAACTTCATCCACACTTTTCCCCTCATGAAGTTGCTTAATAATATCTTTAATGGTTTTTTTACGTAGGTCTTTGTTGTTAATGAACTCACTCATAAGGAATCCTCCCTTAATCCATAGATTGTATCAAGTAAATAAATCCCAGTCTCCGTCTTAAATATGTTTTTCTTGGTCCTTTGGATAACCTCTTTATCCATATGATCTTCCCACGCATTTACAAGGAAATCAGCTTCAATCAGTATTTGATAATCCATTGCATGAATTCCTGTGTATGTATGGTGATGCGCTATCAACCAACAAACCCTTTCCACTATAGATTCTTCAATGCCTACTTTTTCAAAAAGAATCCTTGCTTCATCCGGTCCTTCTATTTGTTGATAATACCCTGACGTACTATTATACTTTTCTTCACTCTTTACAATCCCTATGTCATGGGTCAATGCCGCAATTTCAATAATTTCTTGTACATTTGATTCGATTCTTTCTAATTCGGCTATCGTTTTTGCATATCCATATACTTTGATTAAATGGTTTATTCTCTTGACATCATTACCAAAAAATCGAATCATTTCTTTCATTACGATTGCACTTTTACTCAACTGTAATCACCGATACTGGACAACTATCCTGCGCCTCAAGTGCAGACGCTTCATACTCAGCATCTACTTCATCAACGATCACTTCAGCAAGCCCATCATCAGCCATTTGAAACACTTGTGGACAAATCGATTCACATAAACCACATGAAATACAACCATCTCTATTAATCTCTGCTTTCATACTAACAACCATCCTTTCTTGACCTAGAGCGAATATTTCATCGCTCCCTCATTTTATGACATAAATAGTTCAATATCGTCTTCTACCTCACCAATTCCGGCAATTTGGAAATTTTCAACCAAAACTTTTGCTACATTTGGCGATAAAAATGCTGGTAGTGTTGGTCCTAAATGAATGTTCTTCACTCCTAAATATAAAAGTGCTAACAATACAATAACTGCTTTTTGCTCATACCACGCAATATTATATGCAATTGGCAACTCATTAATATCTTCAAGTCCAAAAATTTCTTTCAGTTTAAGTGCAATAACAGCGAGTGAATAGGAATCATTACATTGCCCAGCATCTAAAACTCTTGGAATTCCTCCAATATCTCCTAATTCTAATTTATTGTATCTGTATTTCGCACAACCAGCAGTTAAAATCACTGTGTCTTTTGGCAATTTCTCGGCAAATTCTGTATAGTAATTTCTCGATTTCATTCTTCCATCACAACCAGCCATTACAAAGAATTTTTTAATTGCTCCGGTTTTTACTGCTTCGATAACCTGATCTGCAAGTGCAACTACTTGAGCATGCGCAAATCCGCCCACGATTTCTCCCGTCTCAATTTCAATTGGCGCTTTCAATGTTTTTGCAAGTTCTATGATTTCGGAAAAATCCTTCTTCCCAGATTCATCTTCTTCAATATGAACACAACCAGGAAATCCAGCTGCCCCCGTTGTGAAAATTCTGTTTTTCACTTCTTCTTTTCTTGGTGGAACGATACAGTTTGTTGTAAACAAAATCGGTCCATTGAATGTTCCAAATTCGTCCACCTGACTCCACCATGATCCCCCATAGTTTCCAACAAAATTAGTGTATTGTTTGAAAAATGGATAGTAGTGCGCCGGTAACATTTCACTATGTGTATATACATCCACTCCTGAATCCTTTGTTTGTTCAAGTAACTGCTCTAAATCTGTCAAATCATGACCTGAAACTAATATTCCCGGGTTTGTTCCAACCCCAATATTTACTTTTGTAATTTCTGGATTGCCATATTTTGATGTATTTGCTTCATCTAGGAGTGCCATCGCGCTCACTCCAATCTGACCCGTTTTAAGCGTAAGTGCAACAAGCGCGTCTACAGACTCTTCCTCAAGTGTATTTGCAAGTGCCTCATACACAAATTCATATATTTCAACATTTTCCTTGCCTAAATTAAACGCGTGATAGGTATACGCTGCCATACCCTTGAGTCCATAGATTACTAATTCTCTCAAAGACCTCACATCTTCATCCTTTGTTTCTAGAACACCACAAGTTGCTGACTTTTGATTCATACTCTCAAGATCCGTAACCACAAACAAAACTGCATCTGAAAACGATTGTCCTTCCGCCTTTTTCACTAAATCATCACGAAGGGTAAGCAACTTACGGATTTGATTTTCAATCGCTTTTTCATCAAAATTTGCATTGGTTATCGTCATAAATAAACTCTTAATAACTTCTTGATTTATAACCGGAATGTCTTTCACTTCAATTTTAGTCTTTACAACAATTTCCGAAATTCCTTTGCAGGTATAAATTAGTAAATCTTGCAAATTTGCAACTTCTTCATTTTTCCCACATACCCCCATCTTTGTGCAACCATAGTTTTTTGCTGCCTCTTGGCATTGATAACAAAACATACTCATAAAATTCCTCCTTTTATATTGTTTTTGGTGCTGGTGATTTTACTACAAGCAACTCAAGCACTGCATCATCTAAATTTTTTACATTCATTTTGGTTTGAAACGGAATCTTTAACACACTCCCCGCCTGTACTCTTAACACAGGTTGATCCTCTAAGCGGATCGATAAACACCCTCTAATAACCGTCATATATACAGTAGCATTGGCATGATGTTCTGGAAGTCCTTCTTCTTTTCCAAACACCATATGAATATAGTGCAAATTCTCATCTTGAATAACCTTTTCCACTACTCGCTCATGTGATGTAGAAAATTGAAAAATTTGCGTTTTTTCATCGTACAATCAGCTTCGCCTCCTTTATTATTTTGCATACCTGTAGTATACTTACAAATGAAGATCAAAACTGTAACTGTTGTTACACTTTTACAAGGAGATGCGCATTTGGATAAAAAATTATTGCTTCAATGCCCTTTATTTAAGAACATATCTGAGGATACGCTTTCTCATATATTGGATTATGAAAGTTATATTATTGGTAATTATGAAAAAGGAACACTACTCGTTCAGGAAGGCGACCGCTGCAATGGCGTTGGAGTCGTTCTATCAGGTGCATTATCCGTTCAACAGATTTCTCCCGACGGAGATTTGTTGACCATTAGCATGTTTGATGTAGGGGATGCCTTTGCAGTTGCTCTTTGCAATATAGAACACCCCGTTTACCCCTTTTCACTTAGAACAACAAAAAAAAGTCAGGTGGTATATATTCCCTTTCCAGAGATCAAGCGTCTGCTAAAAACCGAACCCACTTTCAATGACAACTATATAAACTACTTAACTTCAAGAGTTATCATTTTTCAAAACAAACTCAAATTACTTCATTATAAAGATGTTCGTTCAAGAATCATGCTTTATCTCTATTTTGAGTATCTCTATTGTAATCAAAAAACATTCAAACTTAGGCATAGCAAAACCACCATATCCGATTTAATTGGTGTTGCAAGACCTTCCCTATCTAGAGAATTACGCCATTTGGTGGATGAAGAAATTATCACTCTGTCCGGTAACATAATTACATTGCTACAACCAGAGTTGTTGCAGCATTACAAATAGAGCGCCTCGATTCTATGTTCGAATCGAATGCGCTCTGCTTTATTTGACTTTGTATACTTACTCCGCAAATAGTGCTGTTGACAAATAGCGTTCTCCCGTATCTGGCAAAATCACAACAATTGTCTTTCCTTTATTCTCTTCTCTTTTTGCAAGTTCACTTGCTGCCCAAAGAGCTGCTCCTGATGAAATTCCCACCAAAAGTCCTTCTGTATTCGCAATTTCTCTTCCCGTAATAAAAGCATCTTCATTCTTTACTTTAATGATTTCATCATACACTTGGGTATTCAAAACCTGTGGAATAAAACCTGCACCAATTCCCTGTATTTTATGCGGTCCAGCAGTTCCCTCTGATAAAATTGGTGAATCAAATGGCTCCACTGCAACAACTTTCACATTTGGGTTTTGAGACTTTAAGAATTCACCCGTTCCTGTAATTGTTCCACCGGTTCCAATACCAGCTACTAGAATATCAACCTTACCGTCCGTGTCCTCCCATATTTCAGGCCCAGTTGTCTCTCTATGAATAGTAGGGTTGGCTGGATTTTCAAATTGACCAGGAATAAATGCATTTGGAATTTCCTGTGCCAACTCACTGGCTTTTGCAATTGCGCCCTTCATTCCAAGTGCGCCTTGCGTTAATACAATTTCAGCACCATACGCCTTTAACAAATTTCTTCTTTCTACACTCATGGTTTCTGGCATAGCTAGAATAATACGATATCCTTTTGCAGCTGCAATGGATGCAAGTCCTATGCCCGTATTCCCACTCGTTGGTTCTATGATAACAGATCCTTCTTTTAATAAACCTTCTGCTTCAGCATTTTCAATCATTGCCTTTGCAATTCGGTCCTTTACACTTCCTGCTGGATTAAAATATTCAAGCTTTGCTAATATACTCGCTTCTAGTTGATGCTTTTTCTCATAATTTGACACTTCAAGTAAAGGTGTTTTTCCTACTAACTGAGTAAGACTTTTATAAATCTTTGCCATATTGATTCCTCCTGTGTTTTAAAGGTATGATCCTTATTGTTTTCTCTGTTTTTTTCTATCATATGTTATTATTCCTATAAAGTCAATAGGTTTTTTATTTTTTCGCAAGCCCCTGTTTTAAAAGACTTTTTGATTGACTTTTTATGTATCATATATTATTATATTCTATATCATACTTGATTGGTATGTTTTATTTTGGGGGATTTGAATATCGTGATTTTCTAACTATCAACTTCATTATATAAGGAGACAACAATTATGAATTATCAAATAAACACTCGCTGTATTCATGGTAATCACAAAAAGAGTTTTGAACCTACTGGTGCGATCAGTTTTCCAATTTATCAAACAGCAACGTTTTCTCATCCAAGTGTTGGAACTTCTACGGGATATGATTACTCCCGAGCACAAAACCCAACTAGAGAACAACTAGAAAAAGTACTCGCAAGTCTTGAGTATGCGGATTATGCATTTGCTTTTTCTTCTGGAATGGCTGCTGTTAGCGCATTAATGGAACTCTTTGCTCCCGATGATCATATTATTGCAACAGATGATTTATATGGAGGCAGTGTCCGAATTTTCGAACATATTCATCGCAAGAATGGCCTACACATTGACTTTTGCGACACGTCAGACCTTATAAACATCGAGCACCAAATCAATCGTAATACGAAAGCAATCTACCTCGAAACCCCCACTAATCCAATGATGAATGTTTCTGATATAAAAGAAATAGCTGGTTTAGCAAAAAAATACAACCTACTACTAATTGTTGATAACACATTCCTATCTCCTTATTATCAAAATCCAATTGTATTAGGTGCAGATATTGTGATTCATAGTGGAACCAAATTTTTAGGAGGGCACAATGATACATTAGCCGGTTTTCTAGTGACCTCTGATTCAAACATTGCCGAGCAACTTCGATTCATTGAAAAAACAACAGGTGCAGGGCTTTCTCCCTTTGATAGCTGGCTTTTATTAAGAGGAATTAAAACCCTTGCAATTCGAATGGATTATCAACAAAAAAATGCTTTTGCAGTTGCTGATTTTCTTTTGAATCATCCCAAGATTACAAATGTATATTATATTGGTTTAGAATCTCACAAGGGGCACCACATACAAAAAAATCAATCCAGTGGTTTTGGTAGTATGATTTCTTTTCACGTTGATACAAAAGATACCTCTTACAAACTTCTGAATCATGTAAAGCTAATCCAGTATGCAGAAAGTCTTGGTGGCGTTGAAAGTCTCATCACCTATCCAATGTTGCAAACACATGCCGATATACCAAAAAATATTCGCGAGAAAACAGGAATTAATGACAGACTAATACGATTATCGGTGGGTATTGAGTCTATAGAGGACCTTATCAGCGACCTAGAACAAGCACTTTCAACCCCCATTTAAAAATGAAAGGATTACATATAAAATGCAATATAACTTTGACCAAATTATTGATCGCAAAAATACAAACTCCATAAAATATGATTTTGCTATCGAACGCGGCTTACCAGATGACGTTCTTCCACTATGGGTTGCAGATATGGATTTCCCAGTGTTAGAAGAAATCAAAAATTCCCTTCATGAGTATGTCGATCACGGAATTTTCGGATATAGCGAAGTGAAAAGTGACTACTTTGAAGTGATTCACCATTGGTTTCAAACACATTTTCAGTGGGATACTAAAGAAGAATGGCTTGTTAAAACACCTGGCGTCGTTTTCGCAATCGCACTAGCTATAAAGGCATTTACCAAAGAAGGGGATAGCATTCTGATTCAGCCTCCTGTTTATTATCCCTTTAGTGCGACAATTCGTCAAAACGGCCGGACTCTGATTGAAAATCATTTGGTATATGAAAACCATGAATATCATATCGATTTTAAAGATTTTGAAGATAAGATTATCCAAAACGATGTGAAACTTTTTATCTTTTGCAATCCTGCAAATCCAGTTGGACGCGTTTGGTCTCGTAACGAGCTTGAAAAATTGGGTACTATATGTGTAAAACATAATGTGCTTATCGTATCTGATGAAATACACTGTGATTTTACTTATCCAGGATTTCAACACATCGTCTTTGCATCCCTATGCAAACAATTTGCAAAGCAGACAATCACCTGCACGGCGCCTAGTAAAACATTCAACCTTGCCGGTCTACAAGTCTCAAATATTTTTATTGAAGAACCAACAATACGGAAGAAATTCATCCATGAGCTGATGAAGAGTGGGTACAGTCAACTCAATACCCTTGGACTTGTTGCTTCAAAAGCTGCCTATGAATATGGTGAACCTTGGTTGTTCGCATTGAAGCAATATTTATTTGAGAATTTAGAATTTGTACGCGCTTATTTGAAAACCCATTTACCAATGATTCATTTAATAGAACCACAGGGAACTTATTTGGTTTGGCTGGATTTATCAAATCTACACCTATCAAAAGAGGACCAATATGATTTAATCGTCCACAAATCTAAATTGTGGTTAGACAATGGATCCATGTTTCAAGAAGGCGCAGACCACTTTGAACGAATTAATATTGCTTGCCCTAGACAAGTATTAAGAGATGCTTTTGAGCAATTAAGAGTAGCTGTTTCTTCACTCCCTGCTATAAACAAATAAGAATATCTTTC
>CAZWNX010000029.1:3397-12872 GCA_964635395.1 uncultured Lachnospiraceae bacterium | reverse complement strand
TTGTCTTGCTACATTACTATAAATCGTATAGTACACAAATAAGATTATCGACATCATCATAACATAGCCTGATAGCAATACCAATCCAATTGAAATACTGAGCATATCAAAAACAATACCTGCGATCAATAAAAATACTATTCCAAACATGTTATTTATCAGCGAAATAACTGAATGTACCGTTGATCTACCCTGCTCCTCAATGGTTTTTTGAACAAATTCTTCTTGTAATACACCTGCCGTTGACAAGCAAAAGTAAAAAAATGCGTATAGTGGGATAAACCATGTGTTTCTTGTAACTGCAAATACAAGCAGACTCAAACCTGACAAAATGCATAGAACCACAACCATCCTAAACTCATCTCTCACTCGTAGTTTAAGAAATATCCATTGGCACTTATGGGCATATTTTGCTCCCATTGCCTCAATTAAATAACGAATACTCACCCACACCCCTACGAGTCCGATGTCCCCCAAATAATATTTTGCAATTATCGGATCATACTCATCAATAATACCTGCGGTTCCGATTACAAAAATCAGTATTGAGATTGTTAGAAACAATATTCTATGCCGAACACAAAGAAGAACTGCCTCTAAAAAAGTCCCAATAGGGCGCTTTACTTCCACTTCCTTTTCTTGTGAATCATCTCTAAATAGATTCACCTCTTTCAGTTGTGTTACAAATACTGCCGCCAGCAATGCGGATACAATACAAGCAATTAACACACCTTGAAACCCTATGACTTTTGACAGGAATCCTCCACCCAAACTCGAGCAGGCAACCGCCATCCCAGCGAAAAAATTCCCTTCACCATACACTTTGGAAAAATCCTTCTCACGGCTACTACTTTTCAAACAATCATATAAGAGCGCTTCCTCCGAACCAGAACAAAGTGATTCACTCATCCCCCACAGAACAAAACCAAGCGCAAAGAGAGAAAATTCGCTTGCAAATATCCATATAAGATACCCAGTTGCCTTAAATATAATCCCTAATAATAATGACTTCTTACGACTCCAATGATCTGCCAATACGCCGGTAGGTATTTCAAATACCACTACTGTTGCCGACCAAATTATCAATAATAGTGATACCTTCGAAATGGATAGCCCGCTTTCTTCAAACATCAGTACATATATGGGATAAATCGGCATAAAATCTTTTAAAAATTTGTATACATAATATACTTTTGTATTCATATTCCTTCCTTTCATACGGTCAATAGGTTTTAAAAATCACTCCATTGATCGAAAGGCGGCGGCCTCGCAAATTGATGTTATTGGCCTGTATCTTTCCATATCCTCATGTATCTCACTCCTTTCAAAAAAATAATTAATTTACATTTATTGTAACATGGATTTTTATAGAGAAAACCACTTAGTATTACTGCATTGTAACATTGTAATCTTCAATTTTTTCAAGTATTATATAGTTAAAAACTATGGCGAGGTGCTTTTATGACTCTGTTACAACTCAAATATGTAATCCAAATTGTAGAGTGTGGTTCCATTACCGAAGCAGCAAAAAAGCTTTTTATCACTCAACCTAGCTTATCAACTGCAATCAAAGAACTAGAACGAGAATTGGGAATAGACGTCTTTTATCGTAGCACAAAGGGAATTACACTTACCAATGATGGGCAAGAATTCTTGTCCTACGCACGTCAAATCATGGAGCAGTCCGATTTGCTTGAACAACGATATATTGGTAAAAGGTCTTCCAAAAAACTTTGTAGTATTTCAACGCAACATTACGCTTTTGCAGTAAATGCCTTTGTCAATTTAATTTCTGATTTGAATGTTGATGAGTATGAATTTACACTTCGCGAAACACGAACTTACGAAATCATAGAGGATGTTAAAAACTTCAGAAGCGAGATCGGAATTCTTTACTTAAGTGATTTCAATGAAAAAGTTCTCCACAAATTACTGAAAGAAAACCACTTGACTTTTCAGTCAATCTACAAAGCCAAGCCCCATGTATTTGTTTGTTCTAATCATCCGCTTTCTAAACAAGCAACTGTAAACACGAAAGATTTAGATCCCTATCCTTTTCTTGCATTTGAACAAGGCACCTACAACTCCTTCTACTTTTCAGAAGAAATTTTAAGTACCCTGCCAAGAACTAAAACAATTCATGTTAGTGATCGTGCTACTCTGTTTAACCTATTGATTGGACTAAATGGATATACTATCTGTTCTGGAATACTTAATAGCGACCTAAACGGAGACCAAATTGTAAGTATTCCCTTAAGCACTAGCGAAATCATGAATATCGGTTGGATTCAAAATGAAAAAGCTAAGCTTAGCGATATGGCACAAAAATATATTCATAAATTAGAACAAGTTATTGAAAAATATAACTAGTCTCGCGATAGATTTGTTTTGTGATTTCAACATTATTCATCGTATATAAATGAATTCCATCTACACCTTGGCTTCCCAAATCGATGATTTGTTCAATTGCATACTCCGTTCCTGCAGCTTTTAACGATACTGGATCATGTTCATATCGAATCAGCAAGTTTTCTAACTTCTTTGGAATGGTTGCGTTTGATAAGGAAATCATTTTATCCAATTGCTTTTTACTGGTTACGGGCATAATTCCTGCTTCGATCGGAACATGAATGCTCTTTTTCTGAGTTAATTCTAAAAATTTATAGAATTTTTGATTATCCAAAAATAATTGTGTGACTAAATGACTAATCCCCTCGTCAACTTTCAACTTTAAATATTCCACATCCTTCTCTAGACTATGGGATTCATAATGCCCCTCTGGATAGCAAGCGCCTAAAACATTCAAATCCGAATGTTGTTTGATAAAATGGATCAGATCACTTGCATACGTAAAATCGCGTTTTTCCTTTGTATACTCGCTGTAATCTCCTCTAAGTGCCAAAACATTTTTTACGTTTGTTTCTTCAAGATTATTCAAAATTTCCAATACTCGTTCTTTTGTCAAATGAATACTCGCTAGGTGCGCAACACTTTCTATTCCGTAATCGTTTTGAATCGTTGAAGCTATTTCAAAGGTATAAGGGGATAGTCCACTGCCTCCAGCACCAAATGTGACACTCACAAAATCTGGTGACACTTGTTTTAGCTCCTCAATGGTACGATAAACATTCTGAAAAGAGGCGTTTTGAGGTGGAAAAATCTCTAATGAAAAAACCTTCTTATGATTTACTAATTTATTGACTGTTTTATTTTCTAACATCTGCTTTATCCCTTACTTTCTTAGTCGCAATCACCATATTTCTCAAACTTTCTTTTGCTTCTTGCTCTCCCCTTGTTTTCAGACCACAATCCGGATTTATCCATATTTTATCAAGCGGAATTTTCTCACAAATTTTATGAATGACATCTTCTAATTCTTGTACATCTGGAATTCTTGGCGAATGAATGTCATAGATTCCTGGTCCAACCTGGGTTTTGAAATGTGTCTGTTTCAACACCTCAAGAAGTTCCAAATTAGATCTTGCTGCTTCGAATGTAATTACATCTGCATCCATATCATCAATCTCTTGTATAATATCTGCAAATTCGCTATAGCACATATGGGTATGAATTTGAGTATTCGCCTCAACACTACTATGAACGAGACGAAATGCTTTGATTGCCCAATCAAGGTATTGACTATTCCAATCCTGCTTTCGAATTGGAAGTTTTTCACGAAGCGCGGCTTCATCAATTTGTATGATTTTAATGTCATTTTTTTCAAGTTCTAACACTTCTTCCTTGATGGCTAATGCGATTTGAAGCGCAGTCTCTTTAAGCGAAAGATCCTCTCTAGGGAATGACCAATTCAAGATTGTTACTGGACCTGTAAGCATTCCTTTTACAGGTCTTTTCGTCAAGTCTTTAGCATATAAGGTGTGTTCAAGTGTAAGTGGTTTTATTCTTTGAACATCTCCCCAAATAATAGGAGGTTTCACACATCTTGTCCCATAAGACTGCACCCACGCGTTTTGAGTAAATAAGAATCCATCCAAGTTTTCTCCAAAATATTCCACCATATCATTTCGTTCAAACTCACCATGTACCAAAACATCCAAACCAATTTCTTCTTGAAAAGCAATCCACTCCACAATTTTGGATTTAATGAATGCATCATACTCCTCAAATGAGCGTTCTGCTTTTTTATATTGATAACGATTTTGCTTGATTTCTTTCGTTTGTGGAAAAGAACCTATTGTCGTCGTCGGCAAAATTGGTAATTCGAAAAAGTTTTTCTGAATTTTTTCTCGTTCTATAAAAGAAGGTCTTCTAATAAAATTATGTTCTACTAATTCTGCAATTCTGTTCTTTACAGACACATTTTCTTCTTGTCGTATTTTTGAAAAGAATGCTACATTTTCGAGAAATCCTTGATGGTCTTTCATATTATTCGCGGTCAAAATGTTTTTTAATTCTACCAATTCTTTTAGTTTTTCTTTTGCAAAGGAAAAATGAGCCAGTTTGTCTTTGTTAGTCAGATCTTCATTCTCAGTTGTATAAGGAACATGCAGTAGTGAGCAAGATGTACTAAGTACAATTGGATTTCTAAGTTCTACTAACTCACTCAATATTTCTATGGTCTTCTGATAATTATTTTTCCAGATGTTTTTGCCATTCACCACTCCCGCAAATAAAATCAAGTCTTCTTTGAACGAATCATTTCGAATCAGTTCAAGTGTTTTGGTTCCCTCTACAAAATCTAATCCGATTGCATCAATGGAAAGTTTCATCACATCGTGATAACAATCCCGGATGTCTCCAAAATATGTTTGTAACAAAACTTTTGTACATCCTTTTGCTTTCAAAATATGCGTATACAACTGCAAGAACAATTCAATATCCTGTTTATTTAGATCCATCACAAGTGCTGGTTCGTCGAGTTGAATCCATTCAATATCTGCTTTTTGGGCCTCAAACAAGATTGCCTGATAAGACGTAATCATTTCTTCTACAACAATATTCGTTGATTTTCGTGGATCAATTTTGGATAACTTCATAAAGGTGAATGGTCCAATCAAAACAGGTTTTGTTAACACTCCATAATTCTTAGCCTCTTGATAGTTCTTGATAAACTCTGTATTTACCAATTGAATCTGTGTATCCACTTCTATTTCCGGAACCATATAATGATAATTTGTATTAAACCACTTCTTCATAGCTAATGCCTTAACATCCCTGCCTTGATCTTGATATCCTCTTGCCATTGCAAAATACTCATCCAATAAATCAAGTTCTAATTCCCTGTATCGTTTGGGAATTACATTCAACATCCTAGATGTATCTAACATTTGATCATACAATGTAAAGTCATTCGACGAAACATAATCAATTCCTGCCGATACTTGCTCATTCCAATGTTTACATTTTAGTTCTCTTTGAACTTGAACAAGCTCCTCCCTTGATATGATTCCATTCAAAAAATTTTCTACTGCAAATTTTAACTCACGATGTTTTCCAATTCTTGGAAACCCTATAACAGCTGTTTTCATAACAAATCAACCTTTCATACTTTGATGATTTCATCCTAGCACGAAAGGTTGTTATAGTATAATGTGTATAATTAATCTTTTGTCATAGCTTTAAACTATGTCATTCTCAAGATTCTGTTTGCGATTCATCATAAAATGCTTTTCGTACTCATACTGTTCGCTTTCTGGTAAATCCGACAAGACAAAAAACAAGTCATACTCTCTTAGCTTGAGAAACAGCGGCAGATACTTCATCATCTCATAATCGAATGCCGTATACTCTTCATACCCTAATAAAAAATGATGCATGAAGTGGCTTGAAAATCCACCAACTTCTTGACCTCTTCCCCAAATACAAACACTGAAAAAAAGTAGTACTGCAATATCATATAGATACCAACAATAACAGCAACTATCAAAATCAAAAAATACTGGTACATCATTTTCAAATTTAAAATTCCCAAAATGAATATCCCCATGCGTTAAGCCATAATTTTTTTGATTCCTTGGCAAAGTATCAATCTTCTTCATCAATTCTATAAACCGCCCTCTTAGTTCGAGTAACTCAGGCAGATCATGATATTGATTCATAAAAATATCAGCATTCCATTTTGGTCTTTCAAATTCTCTCTTTGTGTATTTTTCCGATTTCTCTACCAAGTTTTTGAATATATTCATCTGACCAGCAAAGTTCGCGCATAAATACGCCATTTACTTTTTCAAAACAAACAATGAAAAAACAAGAACCATTCACACGGATTTCATTTACATAGTCATCACTAATGAGCATTACTGGTTTGGCTACAGACACATTCTTGAATGAAAGAAAATTCAGCCAATCGACTTCCCCTTCAATTAAGTTTCTATTTAAATGATATCGATTCACTATTTCATCCAATACTTCATCATTAAACACTTCAGATATGCAATTCATGTTTTTGTTCCCTCCAATATTTTCCACTTACTATAAATCCCCGCATCAAAAGAACAATAGCAAAGAATAGTTACACTTTGCTATTGTTCTTTATGGATTCTATTCAGTTATTATAAATTACAATTTAACATATTTTGATTCTGATTTCCACATTTACTTCCATTGCCATTTCTGTTTCTGTTTCCACGGGTCTCATTGGATAGATTATCGCAGTCACCCGTCTCAATTCGTCTTTGAAATGCCGCTTCATGTCTTTTAGATGCATTCAGCAATTTTTCAAATGTATCTCGCACATCATCAGGCAAATCTTCTTTTAAAAAAGCGGTGTACATTTCAATGTTTTTTTCTTCTGCTGTTTTTCCTGCCACATAAGAATCTTCTATGGTCTTTGGCACTTGTACAGACTTACTCCAATCGTTTGAAGGAATCTTCAATTTGTAAGTATCAAATAAAGGCTCAAGCATTTGAATATGTTTTTCTTCTGCTTTGATTAAATTACTAAAAGGCTTTTGCTCTCCATACTGCTTTTCAATCACTTGGTACTCTGTTAATGCCAAATACTCATCTTCCATTGAATAGGTAAGCATCTCTTCCAAACTATACTTTGAATCTTTTAATGCTGCACTTGCACCACTTTCTTCTTGTGCTGCAAATACCGCTGATTGCATAGAAACTGCAATAACTCCAGTTAAAACAATACCACCAACAAATTTCTTGATTTTCTTTTTCATACTATTCCATCCTTTCGTATATCCAAAATGTATCTCTTTATTTTGTTTACATTTATAGCATATAACGAATTTGTGATGAAATTATGATGAAACTTAGAAAGATTTGTGGGACTTTTTTAGGGTGAACCAAACTATTGTCCCCTTATCTAGTTCGCTTTGTATGCCAAATCTCGAATTATGCATTTGTAAAATACTTTTCACAATGGATAGACCTAACCCTATACTTTCGCCTGCTTCTTTTTTATGATTCGTCCCCTTGTAATATTTATCAAAAACATGTTCTAATTCCTCCTTGGCTATACCCATCCCTTCATCTCTTATTTCAATTTTAACGTCCTCTTTCTCATCGAGTAAATTGATGAATACTACTTTCTTTTCTTTACAATAGCGAAATGCATTGTCAATAACATTGATAAACACTTGCTTGATTTTCTCTTGATCACAAATAACCTGTTCTTTTAACAATGCATTGCTCCAATCCACGTAAATTTCTTTATCCGCTTCAACCCCATATTGATTTGTCACACTGACAATTAAATTTTCTAATGTTACAGATTTTTCTTCAAATTTGACCACCTTTGACTGCATCTGGGATAAATTTAAAATATCTCTTACCATTTTGCCCAATCGTTTGGATTCCTCAATAATCACTTTTAGCTGTTGCTCTCTCTTTATTGTATTATTACCGGTTATATCCAAAAGCGTTTCCGCATTTCCCTGTATAAGAGTCAGTGGAGTCCTAAGTTCGTGAGATACATTGGCAATCAATTCCTTTTGAAGTACTTCATTTCGATTCAGGACTTCCCCCATATAATTCATCTCTTTCGCCAAATTACCAATTTCATCTTTTGATTGCTTGGCATTTCTTACCGAGTAATCCCCTTTTGCATAAGCTTTTACTTGATTCTCAATGGATAGTATTGGTTTTGTGAAATTTCTCGATAGCACATAGGAAAGAATACTTGCAACAAGCAAAAGGATGAATGTTATTATGATAAGCTGAAACTTCAAAATTTCGATTGTTTCATTCACTGATTCTAGGGGAATAGTGACAACAACTACACCTGTCCGAATTCCCTTTTCTTGAATTGGTATCCCAACAATCATTGACTTGAAACCAAATTTGGGATGTGCGTACTCCATTCTAGTCACCTTACCCTGCATTGCATCCACTACTACATGCTTCTTTATTGTCATGATGCCCATTGAAGAATAGGACATATTTCCACCACTGTTTTGATACAAAATTGTACTCATATGATCCACAATCTCTAACGATATCGTTCTCTTATAAACCATTTCTTCAACTGCCTCAACGAATTCGTCTTCTGCCAAGCTTGTCTCTATACCACCATATTGCTCGACACGATCTGCTATTGCAATGGCCTCTTTTTCCACACTCTTAATTTCTAAGGCATAATAAAACTTATCCAAAAATACGATTTGAAACAACCACAAAACACTTATTACGATAGTTGCTAAAATCATCATAAATATCCATAATTTTGCTTGAATACTTTTCACTTCTTATCCTCCACTTCAAGCTTATAACCAACACCCCAAACAGTCTTAATCCAATTTCTATATTTTCCAACGGACTCTCTAATTGATTTGATATGCGTATCAACAGTTCGAATATCGCCATAAAAATCATATCCCCAAACTTGATCTAAGAGCTGCTCTCTAGTAAAGACTTTTCTTTGGTTCTGAATGAGAAATATGAATAACTCATACTCTTTTGGTGTCATATTAATTTGATTGCCCTCAATATATAATGCCCTCGCATCAAAATCCACCGTCATATTCTCTATTATGATGCTGTTTTTTAGGGATTGTTCATTTTGTTTTGCCGCACTTCTTGCTAAAATCGCCTTAATTCTTGCTATTAATTCCTTTGGACTAAATGGTTTTGTAATATAATCGTCAATTCCTAATTCAAATCCAAATAAAACATCATATTCCTCACCCCTTGCCGTCAACAAAATAATGGGAACATTCGAAGATTTACGAATTTCTCTACAAACCTTCCATCCATCCATTTTGGGCATCATAACATCTAAAACCACTAAATGAATCTGATTGTTTTGAAATTTATTTAAAGCATCCACACCATCAATAGCCTCAACGACCACAAACTCCTCTGACAATAAATACTCTTTAATAATATCTCTAATACCTTTTTCATCATCCGCTATTAATACTTTCACATCACTCATTTCAGTCTCGCTTTCACTTATAATACCAACTTGAAAATCTAACGAAATAAATACTGCCTCTTCGGCTTAACATGCAACATTACTGTTGCCGCTTTTTGAGGACAACGGTTTACACACCGATAACAA
>CAZWNX010000029.1:0-3297 GCA_964635395.1 uncultured Lachnospiraceae bacterium | reverse complement strand
ATGCAACATTACTGTTGCCGCTTTTTGAGGACAACGGTTTACACACCGATAACAATCCTCATCACATGCAAAAGAGTTTTTTTTCTTTTGTTCTATTTTAGGGAAATCTCTATTCTGCATTTTGCCAAGTATTCCAGAAAATTTACCCCAGCCACGTTTTTTAATGATTCCACACTTTATATTTTGGCAAACCTTATCAAGTTTACTATTTGCAACTTTCACTTTCCTTTTTTTCTCACTGTCTCGAATTGGAAACAAGAAGAAATTGCAGATGTTATTGGGCATATTAAAATGTTCTGCGTAAAGAACATCTTGATCATCAATATTTAACAATCTGGTAAATGCCTTTGCTCCATCACCTGAAAACATCATTTGGGTGCAAAGAATAATCCATTTTTTGTAAACTAAAACTTCTTTGTGTTCTTCAATAAATTCTCTCATGATTCGTGGAACAAGGGACCCATAAATTGGATAGCATACTGTAATGCTCTCTTCCTCTTCAAAAACAGAATTGAAATCCATTTTTTCTTCAATACTAAAACACTTTGCACCCATCTTCATTGAGAACTGCTGTGCAATATATTGGGTGTTTCCCGTTCCCGAAAAATAAATCGTAACCATACATTATGCTCCTTATCAAAAAGTCATTCATTCACTCACTTCACTGACCACTTGATTCTTTCCTCTTTGTTTTGCAAGATATAATTTTTGATCCGCACGATCAATAAAATCCACATCTGCTCCCTGCTCATATTGCGCAACACCCCCACTGACGGTGATTTTTTGATGCTCCTCGAATTCGTTTAGATAAATATTGTTACGTATTCTCTCAGCAATTTCTTTTGCAATTAAAGTATCCGTGTTCGGAAATACAACCAAGAATTCTTCACCCCCATAGCGACCAACTAAATCAGTATCCCGAATACTATCCCGAATGATTCTCGCTACATCAACTAATATTTTATCACCAAATACATGCCCCTTTGTATCATTTACTTTTTTGAAATTATCAATATCAAACATGGCAATTGATAATGCTTTTTCATCATAATGACTTTCATTTATTTTGGCATTTAAAAATTCAACAACCGTTCTGTGATTACTGATTTGAGTCAACCCATCCATCGAAGACATTTCTGCTAGAATACGGTTCTTATTTTCAAGTTCTAACTGCGTCTCTTTCTTTTGGGTGATATCAAATACGATGCCTGCCAAAAAAATTGGCTTACCCATTTCATCATACTGCGTTATTTTTCCTCGATCATAATACCACTTATAGGTTCCATCCTTTGCCTGTATTCGATACTCTGCTTCATATACCTCTGATTTATTGTATAAATGATTCAACATTGCATCCATTGTATTTTGATAATCCTGAGGATGAAGCTTCTCTGTGAAAAACTGATACGTTAGGTGACTTGGTACTTCTTCCATTGTATATCCTAAGGTTAAAACTTTAAGTGGATTGAAATGAACTTGGTTCGTTAATATATCCCAATACCAATGTCCCAGATTTCCTGTCCATGCATATTCCAACCGTGTTTCGCGTTCCTTTTCTTGCAAAAGTTCTTGTATTAATCGTTTTTGTTCTTCAATTTTACTAATTAACTCCTCTTTTGTTAATTCTCCCAACGTCATATCCCCCTCTTTTCTGCACATGCTGCGTGCTAACAATTCGCTCCATCACACCATTTTTTTACCATTTCTAGTTCTTCCATAAAAATGCAATGCTTGAATTGATTGTTCCTGACACCCTGAATACACTTGTTGATTTCAATCCACATAACCTGTTCGACTTCTTCAGTCTGCAATACAAATTCTTTTTCCTGCACGTTCATCTCTAAGATAAATATTTTACTTATTTGTCGATCGATGAATAAAACCTCTTCAAATACTTCTTCGAACTCTATTTTTCGAATTCCTATTTCAATAAGGGCCTCTTCTTTTGCCAATATACCGAGTTCTTCATACAATTCGCGGACTGCTGATTCTAAAAAGTCACCACCTGCTGTGATATGCCCTGCGGAAGAAATGTCATAACACCCAGGATAGGCATCTTTGTTTTTACTTCTTTTTTGTAATAAAACTTCATATAAACCTTGCTTTTTTCTAACAATCCATACATGAGAGGTTCGATGCCAAGTTCCATATTGGTGCACTAATTTGCGCCATCTGGTTTTCCCTGTTAATACTCCCTCTTCATCACAAATATCAAAAAGTTCCAATTCCTTATGATCTAAAATAGCACTCACTAATTTTTCCTTATTATATTCAAGTTTCAAAGAAAAGAATGCCCTATGTGATTTCAACAAATCTAAAAAAATGTAATCACCTTCCCAAAGATTAAGGTGAATGAGCGAATCAATTGAAACCCACTCTAGTACGCCCTCATTACACTCAATCAATTCACCTTCAAAGGAATAGCCTTCATACAGACACATATACTCGCTAAACCCCGTTTCCGTAACAAAAGTTACGATTCCTCGAAACGTGTAATCTAGCAACGTTAGTCCAGTTTCTTCCTTCACCTCTCGAATAAGACATTCTTGCGGACTTTCCATAGATTCAAAATGGCCACCCACTCCAATCCACTTATCCTTATTAATATCTTCTTCTTTCTTCGTTCGATGTAGCATTAGATAGTTTTCTTGATTCTTAATATAACAAAGTACTGTCAATGGACTTTTCACGCTAACCAAGATTTCCTCCGATCCGACTATAGATTTGACGATATTTAACCGTTCTCTTATCACCATAATACATTCGCATTACTGACATTGTGCACTTAAATCCATGGTTCACTAAATAGTCAACTGCGAATGTGTTTGTGTGTGGCAAAACGAACCTACTCCTGTGGTCAATGGTTGCTTCCAAAAGTTTCATGCCTGCGTCCTCATTGGATGCAATCATCACCCCTTCACCCAATGTAGGTACGTAGAATCCACATATCTTATCGTTTTGTTTATATACATATGCATGTTCTAAATAACCAAGCAAAAAGTTTGATCGCTTTTCATTTGTAACTGCCTCATCCAAAGCAAGTATTTGCTCATATTCTTCTTTGGCTACAGGCAATAGTTCTCGATCAGCGTTATTCATAGATTCACGATCAACTCCTTCTACAGTTGTAATCCTTTCCATATAAACATACGCTTCTTCCTTTACAAATCCGAATTTAAGATAGAGTCCCTCGCCTTCCTTACTGGCTATTAGTGAAATCGTTTGGATTTTTCTTTGTTTACATAACTGTATCAATTGAGATACTATTACGTCTCCAATCCCTTGCCTTTGCATCTC
>CAZWNX010000028.1:7509-22865 GCA_964635395.1 uncultured Lachnospiraceae bacterium | reverse complement strand
GAGAGGAATAAGAAGATGGAATTATGTCATGAGGATGTTTTAGTATTACCGTCAAATTGTGTTTCGCTGAATGACGAAGAGATGAGTTATTTAGAAGGAGGGTCATTTAATTTAACGCTGAAGACTTTGTACTTAAATAAAACTAATTGTCTAAATGTGGCAGCGTCTATTCAAAAATCGGGGAAAGTCAAGGGAATGTCATATACAGATATTGCGGTTGAAATTTTTGCACATGCAAAAGCATTATATAATTATAAACCGTTGTTATCATGGGCTTCTGGACTTGGATGGGGTGCGATTGCAACGTATTTACATGCTCAAGCAGCAGATGGCTGTGCACTTATGGACGGAGGAGATACAGCTGTAAGAAAGGCGTTCTATAATACAGTGTGGAAGATAAGTAAATAAATTCAGTCATACAATCAGGAGGTGGTAGAATGCATACTAATAGTAAAAAGGTTGTAATGCTAACTATTATAGGTATAATTATTATATTCATTTTTGCTACAGGGATTTTATATTTTTTCACAGGGAAAATCACAATAAGATCTAAAAATGAAGATGCTTGCAATTTTGAGGGATTCAAGGGATATAGTAATCTTGAAATATTTCCGAGCAATCAACTTATAAAAGAAAGTGTAAAAGAGTATAGTTATTTCTGCATGGATTCATTTATGGATCCTAAATGTAAAATATATATGGAGTGTGAATATTCAGATAAAGAATTTTATACAGAAAAAGAGCGGCTTAAGAATGTTATAGCAACATTAGAGGGGAAAACCAATTCGATTCTTTACAATAAAGACTATTTTGAATATCCTGCCTATGTTTCAATATATAATTGGAGCTCGTGCTATGAGTATGCACTGATAATTGAGAATGAGAAGAAAATAGTTTATGTATTTGTGCAAGGTGATTCGCAAAAAGCCCCAAAAAAATATCAACCGAATAAAGATCAAAAAGAAGCAGAATCATTTTCGATATATTCGTTTGATGGAAAATTTGAATTAAAGTATGACAAAGTCGATTAAATTTTTTGAAAGGTAATTATATTGTGAACAAAATTCAACTTTATAAAGATAAAACCTTGAAATTGGTCAACGTGCTAATGTTCGAAGCAGATTTTGTGAATGATCAGATTGATTTAGAACTGATTGTTGCGAATATGAAGAAATATATTAAGGATAAAGGTTCCATGCAAGTGGGACCTTTCATTCAATGTATTCATTCGAGTATTAGCCAGAATGGTGAATTGGAAGTTAAAGTAACGTTTATGCTTCAATGCTCATCGGTGATTGAAAACATGCAATTTCCATATCATATGGAAGAAACTATCAGAATAGAAGATTGTATGTATGTACACTATCTTGGTCCAGAGGATAAGCTGAAACTTGCTTATGATAAAATTCATCTTACTGCATTTGAAGAGGATATTGACCTAGTAGGAGATAGTTACACTATTTTTCTGGAGCAAACAAATGATAGATTTGTTGTTGATGTATTTATGCCGGTAGAAAGTAGGCAGTAGGAAATCATATATGAGTGAGGATATTAAAAATTTAAATGAATTAACGGATAGTAGAATATTGTATGAGAAGAAGTTACCATATTTCGGATATGTTCTTCTTTGTGTAATGACTATTTTGTTCATAGGAGTAATTTGCTGGAGTATTGTTACTCCAAAAAATTATATTATTAAAGCAAGAGGGACAATTCAAAGTGATAATAAGAATTATGTTATGTCGGAATATATGGGCGAGATAATTGATTTGAATATTGAAGAGGGTCTACTTGTCGAAAAAGGAGATTACTTATTCTCGATAAAGGGGAATGAGATTAACGCTCAACTTACGCAACTGTTGGAACAAGAAAAGAAGTATGCTAAGCAGGTCGAACAGAATAAGAAATTAATTGAAAGTATTAAAGATGATACTAATTATTTTGATCCTGAAAGTGAAGAAGATGGGCTCTATTATAGCCAATATGAAGCGTATAAAAGTCAAATAAAACAAAATGATATTGATACTACAATGTATAAGAACTATGGATATTCAGAAGAACAAATCAATAAGTTGATAAAAACGAATGAAGCAAAAATATCGGAAGTGTACTATGGGGCAATTCAAAGTGCTGAGAAATCACTTGCAGAAGTGGAATCACAGATTGAGTCGATATCTATTCAGAAGCAGGCGCTTGCAGATGGAATCAAAGAGTATAATGTTTACGCACAAGAAACAGGACTTATTCATATGCTTTCTGAATATAAAGAAGGTATGGTTTTACAAGCAGCCACTCCGATTGCGAGTATTGCTTCTGATCGTGATGTGTATGAAATGATTGTTTATATTCCGGCACAGGATATGGTGAAAATCAATGTTGGGGACCAAGTAGATGTTGCAATTAATGGGTTGCCACAGTCAATTTATGGAACAATTGAGGGGAAAGTGCTAAAAATTGATAGTGACATTACGACTAGTTCAAGCGATAGAGGAGAACAAACCTCCTTTTTTAAAGCTTATATAGAACCAAATTCATATTATTTAATCTCAAAGGAAGGTAATAAAATCAATATTTCGAACGGCATGCAAGTTGAAGCAAGGATTCTATATGATGAGATGACTTATTTTAATTACTTATTAGAGGAATTGGGAGGAATAAGTCGTTGATCTATAATATAAAAAACAAGAAGGAAGTGTTTTTTGCGATAGCTATTTTTGTTGTCGTAATACTAATTTGTAATAGTGGTCCATTAATAGATGGAGCGCACAGTGAGAATATGAACGATATAAGTGCTTCTCAAAGTCAAAATAGTGAAACCTATGTTCAAGAAATTGATTTGGGTGAGTATGATAGCGAAATGCGGGTTGGAGAAAAGCAATTATTAAGTGTGACTGTTTTACCAATGAATGAAGTGGTTCCGAGGATTAGCTATTCTTCGAGTAACGAAAACGTGGCATCCATTAATGGTATGGGAAGAATTGAAGCGAAGAAGGAAGGAATTTGCGATATAGTTATTACTTGCGCAAATATATCTCGAAAAATTGTATTGATAGTGAAAGAGGCTGAGCGAGATAAAGTGCCGGTAGATATTGAAATATCTGATTTTGATAAAGAAGTCGCAGTTGGAAAAACGATTAATATTAATGCTATAGTAATTCCAAAAGAAGCAGTTGACCAAGTAATCAACTATTTTTCTGCAAACACAAGCATTGCGACAATTAATTCCACAGGAGAACTAAAAGGACTGTCTCCGGGGAAAGTGGATATTATTTTACAAGCCGGGAGTATTAAAAAGACAATTCAGATAACTGTCAAAGTACCATCTGAGACAATTGGTGTGAATAGCAAATATGTTGTATTGAAAGTAGGGGATAAGTATATCTTAAATGCCAAAGTATACCCAACATTGGCCAAGCAAGACATTATATTTAAAACAATGGATGAAAGTATAGCGACAGTGACAGGAAATGGAACTATATATGCTTGTAATATTGGTAATACGACTGTTATTATTTCAAATGGCGAAATAAGCGAAGCAGTCACTGTAATTGTCAATGAGGCAAACGCTAAAATAAGTGACAATAGCATAAGTTTTAAAGAGGTACAAAGTATAAGTTCAAATGAACAACTAATTTTTGATATTAAAAATAATAGACAAACAATCATTATGGCAGAAGCTTATCCTGTGATTAGCAAAGAAATATTAAAGGAATTGTATTTGAGTAAGAATAGTCTGATTGTAAATGGAAAGAATTATCAGATAGAACTTAATGGGCTTAATATTACAAACTTTGACAACCAATTGACTACAGATATTTCTGTTGAGGAAGACAAAGAGAAGACTAGATTTGAATTGAATAGTAGTTCTAATTTACCGGGTAAGATAAAATTGTCTTTGCTCAATAATAAGCGGAAATATCTATATCTTTATAATGAAAACAAAGATCAATATGAAAAAATATCAAGAACAACGGATGGATATTATGAAATAGACATTGCAGGAAAATATATGGCAACAGATAAAATTGTATATCAAAATAAAATTCCAGTTACGTTATATTTTGCCTTTGTACTAATTCTATTGGTAGCAACTGTTATCTATATTCTTCTAAAGAAAAGGCATTGGTTTTGGTAGATTAATTTGAAATTAATCTTTTATAAGCGATATCCTAATGAACTTGTTGCACAGATGTTGTATAGTCCAGGCTGTGGGAACTTATTCATAAGTAGACCTTTTTGACGCCATTGGTACTTAGCGCGCAGGGAATCGCAGATTCCCCGCACGCTTATGTACCACTATGGTGGCAAACGAGTGCGAACGAGTCTACGTTGAATAAGTTCCCACAGCCTGTGTTACTGGGTTGTGCTGAATCCATCACGCATCTAATATACAGATGGATTCATGTTGAATACAGAGATTCGCCATAGTTAATCAAACTATGCTTGACAATTTTTCTGGGGGGGGGGTAGAATATACTTGTGTAAATTGATAGGGGACAAATAGGGGAACTTTATTTCTGGGAGCAGATTTTGTGATTTTAGGCGATGAATAAGTTCATTGTCTTTTTTGTGCGCAAAAATATGAATGAAGCTGAATATGCTCAATAAATGGCATAAAAATAAAACTAGTGAGGAGGTATTAATTGTTTGCACTATCAATAAAACAAAAGTAAATCAAGAGAAGAGGATAATAATTTATGAGAAAAAGAATGATTGTAATGTTTTTGGTATCAGTAATGTTAATTTCTATGATGGCCCCATCGGTGTATGCAGCAAACAAAAGCGAGGTGGTATCAGGTGGATGGTCTGATTCAAAAGGATATTATATTACAAACGCAAATGGAACAAGAACAATGTATAAATCAGGTGCAAAAGGATTTACAACATCAGTAAATGCGACAAATGCGGCTGGTACGCCAACAAAAACTCCAAATAGGCACACTGGGAAAAGACTAATAAAAGCGATTAATAGCGCAGGAGATAAAGCTTATGCTGCATATGGGGAAACTGTGTGGTATTATAAATGGCATTATACAACAGCACGAATGGAATTGACTAATGGGACTGTAAAGACAACGAGTGGTCGACGAATAATGGAAAATGCTTCACATGCAGAATCTCCTTATTATACACCTAAAACCTTTGAGAATACTGAAGCCCGGACATATTGGGGTGGCGTTAAGTAAAAGAATATAGCGGGTATAAATAAGAACATAATTAAAAGTGGAGTAAAGCAGTTTACTCCACTTTGTCGTTTGCAAATGATTAAAGACTGAATAAGATCAGAGAAAGAGTATAAATGGGAGTAATCAAGAAGACGATAATATTTTTTGTTATTGTGAATACTGCAATATATGTGATACTAATTGGATTTATGCTATATTTAGAAAAGCAAGCAAATTATGATAGAGTAACAAACAAATTATTCTATAACAATATTTTGAGAATAGAAAATGGCGATCGTATTGATTGGTCAAAGAATAGGGGCGTAGATCATTATAGAGTCTATTTGGAGATAAATCAAATGTGGAGAGCTGTAGTGATGGATAGCTCAAAATGGGAGCCACCAATGCTTTCTGGATATTATCCGCATGGTGAAGTAAAAGAGCGTGTAGCTGTCGTTGGAAAGAATCTAAAGGGTGCAACATACTTAGATTCTGACAATAAAGAGTGGATTAATTGTGCTGGTCAGGAATTTAGAGTGATTGGGACTGTAGGGACAGATTATGCAACGTCATGTGATGATTTAGTACAATTATGGGGGATGAATTTTGAAGAAGTAGAATTCGAACATAAAGTGTTTATTGTTGACGCAAAAAATACTCGTCACTTAAGTAGAATAGAGAAGGACTTAATGAAAGAGTATCCCGAAGTGCAAGTTCAAAGAGAGATATTCAAAGGGACGGCTAGATTCACAAAAAGTTCTTATTTTTATAGATTGTTATCTATTGAAATGCTGTTTACGATACTATTTTCATTGATAATTTTTGGAAACTATAGGCACGAGAAGTATAAAAATAATTATAAATTGTATAGGATTTTCGGCTTGCCAACGAGTGAAATTCTGATTATAGAGGAAGTTGAAATACTCATTACAAATATAATATCTACAGTACTGTCGTATGGTGGAGCTTGTTTGGCAGGTGGACTTACGGGCGTTCAAATACAAGAATTTTTGTGGATTCCGATAGCAATTACAGTAACAGCAGGAATGCTTGGATTTGTATTATATTTAAAAGAAAGGGCGTGCCTTGAATGATAATAAGAGAACTAATTTTTTATTATCGTAGCAATAAATTTCATACGATATGGCTTATATTTCAAATTTCGGCTTTTTTTGTATTAAATGGAACTTTTTTTGCATTTACAAGCGAATTACAATATGATAAATGGAATATTGAAAATATGTATAAAAATAAGGATATTTATCATTTACTTGACGGGTACTATGAAGCAGATAAATTTAGTGAATTCATTGCAAAACCAGAGTCGCTTACTCTTTTAAAAGACTATTACAATGAGTTGAACACAGCAAAATGCTTTCAATATTTGGCAATGTTTAATCAAGAGATCAAGTTGGATGATGAAAAACTAGTGAAGTCGTTTCAAATGAATAAACAGGCAAGTGATTATTTTCAATTAGTTGTTAAAAAAGGAAGAACATTTTGCCAAAGTGATTTTGAAAATAATGGTGCTAAAATTCCTATTCTTTTAGGATCGGATTATAGTAATGAGTTTCGTATTGGTGACACGATTTCGGCTGACTACTATCTTTTTTACCCAGTATCCTTAGAAGTGGTGGGTATTATACAAGAGGATTCGTTTGTTTATTACAATGGTGATTCAGAGTACTATCTAGATGATTCAATTATTATCCCATACATTAACTATGGGACTCCAAAAACGGAGTTGGATAAAAATGTTCAAATCATGGTTTATTTTGCAATGGTTAACGGATTTGTTTCAATTGATTCTGACAAAGAGTCTGTAAGTGATATGATGATGGAGATAGAAGCAATATCTGAGAAAACCGGATTTTACAATTATGAATTTGTTGGTTCGAATCCAAATGTGCAGCAGTATAGAGGGTTAATCAATATTGTGAATCGAAATTATAATTTGGTCAGCATGCTGCTACTTCTTTCGTTTGGGGTTAATACGGTGACAATTGGATTCCAATTGTATGCAATGCAGAAAAAAAGAATGCAAGCTATGGCGATACATTATCTTAATGGAGCAAAGACTCGAGATATATATAAGCAATTTAACCTAGAGGTATTCATGATTATATTCTCTGCAACTATTGCAAGTGGAATAATCCTTGGATGTTTAAATATTTTAGACGCAAAAATCATCGTCATAACAGCATTCCTTGCAACAATACTGATGGTTTGCATCTCTTTTATGCCCATATATAAATTAATAAATACTGAATTGATACAACTTTTAAATAGAGAGGATGATATACGATGACAGACATTATCCTAGAAACAATCAATGTATGTAAAAGTTTCGAACGTCCAGGTGGAATTCAAAAAGTGTTGGACAATGTAAACTTAAAGATTCACAGAGGTGAAGTGTTAGCAGTTAGAGGAAAAAGTGGAAATGGAAAGTCTACTCTTTTAAATATTATGTCGGCAACATTAATGGCTGATTCGGGTAGTGTGTTGTATAGGGAGAAGGATTTGCAAAAAAGATCCAATACAGAACGTGCAAATTATAGAAGAGAAAATATTGGATATATACCTCAAAACCTATATTTATTAGATGATAGAAATGTATTTATGAATATCGCATTGCCATTGCAATACGCCAAAATACAGAAGCACGAAATAAGAAAAAGTGTGGAAGAAGTTGCTGAATGGTTTGATATAAAGTTTTTACTTGATAAAGAAGTCAGAACTTTATCAAGAGGTGAGAAACAAAGAGTTGCAATCTGTAGAGCAATCGTAAAAAAAGCAGATATACTATTTGCGGATGAACCGACGGGATCATTGGATGAAGAAAATGAGCAGTTGGTTTTAGAGATGTTTAGACATTTGAAAGAGCAAGGGACTGCGATTGTTATTGCAACACATGATGATTTAGTCACTAAAATGTGTGACTCGGTTCACAATGTTGGCTCTCTGAGGCAGCCTGGTTCACTGGGTTATGCTGAATCCATTTGACAAACCACTCAAAAAAAGCTATACTTTAAAAACCGTATTTTTATTTTTAAGGGAGCCTATGTGGCAGCTTGTAAGCTTGCTTGGGTCTCGCGCAATGGGAATCTACGAATCGTGTCAGGTCGGGAACGAAGCAGCACTAAGAAGAACTTTTCATGTGCCGCGAGGGTGCCTGAGTGTAGATTGCAAGTATGTGCGTAGGTTTCCTTAAAGATAGAAGTACGGTTTTTTGTGATGTAATTATTTAATTTAATGTATATTTTCACGTATACGAATGTCGGCCTGAACATAGTTAAACTCTTTTTTTGGAAGTTCTCCAGTCATCAAATAGGAGAAGAGGATGTCAAGAGGTTTTGAACCCTGTTCCATTGGCTGCTGACAAATCGTTGCGCAGATAATTTTCTTTTCAAGCAAATCTTTTGTAGTTTCAATACTGTCAAACGTGATAATACACAAATCTTTACTGCGCCCAGCATTAATCACGGCGCGACATCCACCATATACACCACCTGCAGAGAAGAAGAGGGCATTGATTTCAGGGTGATTTGTCAATAAGGACTGGGTTTTTTCATAACTTTCAAATTCATCATCATTGGTATATACAGTATCCACAATTTGAAGGTTTGGATAGTGTTTTGCAATGCACTTAGAAAAGCCAGAAATTCGCTCAGTATGGCAAAGTACTTGCTTAGAGCCTGAGACAATACCAACTTTAACCGCTCCGCTTGTCATAAGACGCATCAGTCCGGCAGCTGTTTCGCCAGAATTCAAATAATTGCTTCCTACATAGGCAATGCGCTTAGAATGTTCCACATCTGTATTGAGTGTAACAACGGGAATGGATAAATCATAGAGTGTGTTGATTTTATCAATCACACGGGGATCGTTAAATGGGGAGATGGCGAGGCCGTTGATTTCTTGTCCAATAAATTCATCGATTGCAGTTAGTTGATCTTCTACATTTGATGAGACTCTTCGAAGTAATACGGTGCAGTTATAGTTTGCAAATTCCTCTGTTTTTTGTTGAATTCCAAGAACAACATCATCAAAAAAAGGATTACCTAATCCAAATAAAATAACACCAATTTTCATCTTTTTCTTTTGCGCTGCGAGAACAATTCCGGCGCGATTCGGGCGATAATTAAGCATGCGTATAATTTCATTTATTTTTTCAGCTGTTTCCGGATTAACAGCACCACGTTTGTTAATGACACGGTCGACAGTTCCTCTTGAAACACCTGCTAAATCTGCAATTTCTTTAATGGTAGCCATACTTTTTCACTCCTTTAAGGATTCCTATGACACATTTTAGCAAAGAATGTGTTGAAAAGCAAATAAATATTCTGAAAATGTTTAACGAGCACGAACTGTGAATGGCATATGAATAAAGAAGATAAATATTAATAAAGTGTTAATTTTACAAATAAAATCAGCGATTGCAAAAAAATGCTATTGCTTTTTTTGTGTGCACATATTATAGTGTAAATGTGCACGAGCACGATTTTAGAAAGGTTATGGTGATAAAGATGCTTTATATTGGAGTGGATTTGGGGACTTCGGCAGTAAAACTACTGTTAATGGATTCTTCAGGAGAAATTAAAAAGATCATTTCAAAATCATATGATTTGTTTTTTCCTAAGCCAGGCTGGTCAGAACAGAACCCGCAGGACTGGTGGATACAAACAAAAGAAGGAATAAAGGAACTATTAGAAGGTCAAAATAGTGCCGATGTTGCAGGAATTGGATTCGGCGGACAGATGCATGGACTTGTTATTTTAGATGAGAATGATCAAGTAATCAGACCGGCAATTTTATGGAATGATGGAAGAACTGGTAAAGAATGTGATTATCTGAATCAGACAATTGGAAAAGATAAATTATCGGAATATACAGCAAATATTGCTTTTCCTGGATTTACAGCACCAAAGATTATGTGGCTTAAAGAAAACGAGCCAGAAAATTATGCTAAAATCAAAAAGATTATGCTACCAAAAGACTATTTAATTTATTGTCTAAGTGGCGTACATGCGACCGATTATTCAGATGCATCCGGTATGCTTTTGTTAGATGTTAAAAACAAAGCATGGTCGAGCCAGATGTGTGATATATGTGGTATTAGCGAAAGCCAATTGCCAGAATTGTTTGAAAGCTACGATGTTGTGGGTAACATTCTCGCGGAAGTTGCAAATGAACTTTCGATTCCTCTAACCTGCAAGATTGTAGCTGGAGCTGGCGACAACGCAGCAGCAGCAGTTGGGACAGGAACCGTTGGAGATGGTAATTGCAATATTTCACTCGGAACAAGCGGAACCATTTTCATTGCTTCTAAGCAATTTGGAGTAGATCAAAACAATGCATTACATTCATTTGCGCATGCGGATGGAAACTACCATTTAATGGGTGTAATTCTAAGTGCAGCGTCTTGCAATAAGTGGTGGATGGATGAAATACTGAAAACAACGGAATATGCAAACGAGCAAGTAGGCATTACGAAATTAGGAGAAAACCCAGTTTTCTTTTTACCATACCTGATGGGCGAGAGAACTCCTCACAACGATCCAGATGCAAGGGGTATGTTTGTTGGAATGAGTATGGATACAACAAGAGAAGATATGACTCAGGCAGTGCTTGAAGGAGTTGCTTTTGCGCTAAGAGATTCAATCGATATTGCTAGATCACTAGGTGTAAACGTTGAGAAGTCCAAAATTTGTGGTGGTGGAGCGAAGAGTCCTTTGTGGAGAAACATCGTTGCAAATGTTCTAAATATTGAAGTACAGATCCTTGAAAATGAAGAAGGACCAGCACTCGGTGGTGCAATGCTTGCAGCAGTAGGATGTAACGAGTATTCGGATGTAATTGCAGCAGCGGAAAAAATGGTCTCGATCAAAGATACTTTAAAGCCTACTCAGGAATTAGTAGATAAATATGAAGTTGCGTATCAAAAATACAAACAGATTTACCCAGCAACAAAAGAATTGTTTCAGGTTATTAAGGCCTAACGAAGCATTATCTAAGAACGAAATTCAGAAAGGAAACAGTAATGGAAATTTTACAATTAACTGATGAAAGATTTCAAAAATACGGACGTATCGTAGATGAAATCAATTTTGCACCTTTGTTTGAAGCGGCAAAACAAATTGAAATTCCAGCAGGAGTTGTTTACGAGCCAGGACTTGATTGCTTAGAACAAACAAGTACTGCAAAAGAATTAGAAAGCAAATCATTTGGTGAGCTTGCGATTCAGATTGGTCACTGCAGTGGACACAATACCAAATTAAATGCAGTAGAATATCACAGAAGTAGCGAGATGAATATTGCAGTAACGCCGGCGATATTGATGCTTGGTAAACAAGAGGATATAACATTAGAAGGAACGTATGATACCTCTAAAATGGAAGCGTTTTATGTTCCAGAGAAAACGGCAGTATTATTACACGCAACAACGCTTCATTATGCACCTTGTGATGTGGATAATAAAGGATTTAAAGTACTTGTTGTTCTCCCAAAAGGAACCAATTTAGCACTTGATCATAAACCAACGAGTGGAGAAGATCGTTTACTGGCAGCGAAGAACAAATGGCTAATTGGTCATGAAGAGGGCGGCTTGTCGGAGGATGCATATATTGGTCTGGTTGGTGAAAACTTAGATTTAAACAATTAATAGCAAAGAAAAAAACTATAAAACATGAAACATTCAAGGAGGATTTTAGGATGAATAATATTCCTAGCGTAAAAATTGGTATTGTAGCGGTAAGTAGAGACTGTTTTCCAGAGGCACTTTCAGTTTCTAGAAGAAAAGCACTTGTAAAGGCTTACAAAGAAAAATATTCAGATGCAGACATCTATGAGTGTCCAATTTGTATCGTGGAAAGCGAAATTCACATGGTACAGGCATTAGAAGACATTAAAAAAGCAGGTT
Source organism: uncultured Lachnospiraceae bacterium (assembly GCA_964635395.1). Classification (GTDB taxonomy): domain Bacteria; phylum Bacillota; class Clostridia; order Lachnospirales; family Lachnospiraceae; genus CAZWNX01. Next base: position 10,781 of record CAZWNX010000028.1, on the reverse strand, counting down.
GTAATGCACTTTGTGTATACTTAGGAAACTTTGGACCAGAAATTTCTGAAACATTATTAGCAAAACATTTTGATGGACCTAAAATGTTTGTAGCAGCTGCAGAAGAAACAGGAGATAACTTAAAAGGCGGAAGAGGCGATGCATACTGTGGTATGTTAAACGCAAGCTACAATTTAAAATTACGTAATGTAAAAGCATACATTCCTGAGTATCCAGTTGGAACTGCAAGTGAATGTGCAGATATGATTCGTGAATTTGTTCCAATTGCAAGAGCAGTTGCAGCATTACAAGACCTTAAAATCATTACTTTTGGACCAAGACCATTCAACTTCTTAGCATGTAATGCACCAATTCAACAACTATTTAACTTAGGCGTTGAAATTGAAGAAAACTCAGAGTTAGATTTATTTGAAGCATTCAAAAAACACGAGAATGACCCTAGAATTCCAGCTGTAGTAAAAGAAATGGAAGAAGAACTTGGAACAGGAAATAATAAACCAACGATTTTACCAAAACTTGCACAATACGAATTAACTTTATTAGATTGGATTGAAACGCATAAAGGATACAGAAAATATGTTGCACTTGCTAATAAATGCTGGCCAGCATTCCAAACTCAGTTTGGTTTCGTACCTTGCTATGTAAATAGTAGATTAACAGGTCTTGGAATTCCAGTTGCTTGTGAAGTAGACATTTATGGTGCGCTTTCAGAATACATTGGAACTTGTATCAGTGATGATATCGTTACACTTTTAGATATTAACAACTCAGTTCCAGCGGATATGTATGAAGAATCAATCAAAGGTAAATTTAATTATACACATACAGATACTTTTATGGGATTCCACTGTGGAAATACAAACTCTAAGAAATTAGCTGGATGTAGCATGGAATATCAGATGATTATGGCGAGAGCACTTCCAGAAGAAGTAACACAGGGAACATTAGAAGGAGATATTATTCCTGGAAACATCACATTCTTTAGATTGCAATCAACAGCGGATGCAAAATTAAGAGCTTATGTTGCAGAAGGTGAGGTATTACCAGTTCCTACCAAGTCATTTGGATCAATCGGTATCTTCGCAATTCCTGAGATGGGTCGTTTTTACAGACATGTATTAATTGAGAAAAACTATCCACATCACGGAGCAGTTGCTTTTGGACATTTTGGAAAAGCATTATATGAAGTATTCAAATACATCGGAGTAGATGTAGATGAAATTGGATATAATCAACCAAAAAGCATGAAATATCCAACTGAAAATCCATTTGCATAAAAAGAAAATCCTGAAAAACAAATAAAGGAATTGAAAACACCCGGCATTTACTATAATATGTTTATGTCGGGTGGGCTTATGAATTATTGAAACCAAGATGATTAGTTTGATTACAGTGGAGGAAGAAGAATGAACAATTTAGAACTTCAAAAGATTGCAAATGAAGTTCGTAAAAGTATCGTTACAGCAGTGCATAGTGCAAAAGCAGGACATCCTGGCGGATCACTTTCAGCAGCTGATATTTTTACGTATCTCTATTTTGAGGAGATGAACATTGATCCAAAAAATCCTAGAATGGAAGGAAGGGATCGATTTGTTTTATCGAAAGGTCATACAGCACCAGGATTATATTCAACCTTAGCACACAGAGGATATTTTCCAGTTGAAGACTTGAAAACACTTAGAAAACTTGGTTCTTATCTACAAGGACACCCTTGTATGAATCATGTACCTGGAGTGGATATGTCCACCGGTTCATTGGGACAGGGAATTTCAGCAGCTGTTGGAATGGCACTTTCTGCCAAAATCGATCAAAAAGATTATAGAGTTTATACACTAGTAGGTGATGGCGAATTGCAAGAAGGTCAAGTGTGGGAAGCTTCCATGTTTGCTGGACATAGAAAATTAGATAATCTAGTAGTATTTGTTGATAATAATGGACTTCAAATTGATGGATGTATCGAACAGGTTTGTTCACCATATCCAATCAAAGAAAAATTTGAAGCATTTAATTTTCATACGATTGAAATCAGTGCGCACAATTTTGATGAAATCAGAGCTGCTTTATTAGAAGCGAAACAAACAAAAGGACGTCCAACAGCAATCATTGCAAAGAGTGTGAAAGGTAAAGATGTTTCTTTCATGGAAAACAATGCTGCTTGGCATGGAACAGCACCAAATGATGATCAATACGCAGTAGCGATGGATGATTTGGAGAAAGTGGGTGATGCTTTATGTCAGAAGTAAAGAAGATAGCAACTCGTGAGAGTTATGGTAATGTATTGGTAGAATTAGGTAATGAGAATAAAGATATCGTGGTATTAGATGCTGACTTAGCAGCAGCAACCAAAACAGGCGTATTTCAAAAAGCATTTCCAGAAAGACATATTGATTGTGGAATTGCTGAGTGTAATATGGTTGGAATCGCTGCTGGACTTGCAACAACGGGCAAAATTCCGTTTGTAAGTACCTTCGCAATGTTTGCGGCAGGAAGAGCTTTTGAGCAAATCAGAAACTCTGTTGGTTACCCACATTTAAATGTCAAAATTGGAGCAACACATGCTGGTATTACCGTTGGAGAAGACGGTGCGTCTCACCAGTGTAATGAAGATTTGGCACTTATGCGTACAATTCCTGGAATGGTTGTTATGTGTCCAAGTGATGATATTGAAGCAAAAGCAGCAGCTCGCGCAGCAGTCGCACATGATGGACCAGTGTATATCCGTTTTGGCCGTGCAGCAGTTCCGGTGTTCAATGATCCAGCAACTTACAAATTTGAAATTGGAAAAGGAATTGTTCTAAGAGAAGGAACAGATTTAACCATTATAGCAACTGGTATTTGTGTTGAAAGTGCTTTGGCAGCAGCTGATAAATTAGCTGCAGACAACATTAGCGCAAGAGTTGTAAACATTCATACAATTAAGCCAATTGATGAAGAATTAATTACTCAATGTGCAAAAGAAACAGGCAAACTTGTTACCGTTGAAGAACACTCTATTATAGGTGGGCTTGGAAGTGCAGTTTGTGAAGTGGTAGCCAAAAATCATCCAGTATATGTAAAACGTATTGGTGTTGAAGATGTATTTGGTGAATCTGGATCTGCAGGCGAACTAGTTAAGAAGTTTGGTCTTGATGGAGAAGGCGTATACACTTCAATCAAAGAATTTTTGAAATAGGATTGGAATAAATATAGAAGAATCAGGTAAAATATTTAACATGAGAGCGACCTTTTTAGGTGGCTCTCATTGCATTTTATGATACAATAGTAGTCATCAG
>CAZWNX010000028.1:0-7409 GCA_964635395.1 uncultured Lachnospiraceae bacterium | reverse complement strand
GCGATTGAGATTATAACTAAATTATTATATAATGTTAGATAAGTGTTTTTATGATTTCTATTGGAGGAACCCATATGAAAAGAATCGGAATGTTAACAAGCGGTGGAGATTGTCAGGCGTTAAATGCAGCAATGAGAGGGGTCGTTAAAAGTATTATTGTAGCGGATCCAAATGTTGAAATTTATGGTTTCTTAGAAGGGTACAAGGGTTTGATATATGGTAATTTCAGGATGCTTACCTGGCATGATTTTTCGGGAATTCTTACGCTTGGAGGTACAATTCTAGGCAGTAGCAGAACTCCTTTTAAGACGATTCGCGAGCCAGATGCGGATGGTTTAGATAAAGTAGAAGCGATGAAACAAAATTATTACAAATTAAAGCTGGATTGTTTGGTTATTTTAGGCGGAAACGGAACACATAAAACAGCTAATTTATTAAGAGAAGAAGGCTTAAATATAGTTACTTTGCCAAAGACCATTGATAATGACCTTTGGGGAACGGATATGACCTTCGGATTTCAAAGTGCTGTTAATATTGCAACAAATGCCATTGATTGCATTCATACAACCGCAGCTTCCCATGGAAGGGTTTTTATTGTTGAAGTAATGGGACATAAAGTTGGTTGGTTAACACTTAATGCAGGTATGGCGGGTGGAGCTGATATCATTCTAATTCCTGAGATTCCATATGATATTGATAAAATCACGGAAGCGATTCAAGCGAGAGCAAAAAGGGGAAGTAAATTTACAATTCTAGCAGTTGCGGAGGGGGCTATTTCCGTAGAGGATGCCAGTCTGACGAAAAAAGAATACAAAGATAAAATGAAAAAGTATCCGTATCCATCTGTATCTTACGAGATTGCAGCAAGAATTCAGGAAAAAGCGTGTTGTGATGTTCGTGTAACAGTACCTGGACATACGCAGCGAGGAGGCAGTCCTTGCGCATATGACAGAGTGTTAGCATCTAGACTCGGTTCAGAGGCTGGGAAGCTTATTTTAATGGGCGAATATGGATTCATGATTGGAATTCGAAATAGAGAAATTGTAAAAGTGCCTTTGAAAGAAGTTGCTGGAAAGTTGAAAATGGTATCACCAGATTCAAGCATTGTAAAAGAGGCAAAGATGATGGGAATTTCATTTGGAGATTAAAACATGTCATATCAAGCATTATATAGAAAGTTTCGCCCAGATGCATTTGAAGATGTAAAGGGTCAGGCGCACATTGTAACAACGCTCATGAATCAAATCAAAGCCGATCGAATTGGGCATGCATATTTATTCTGTGGAACTAGAGGAACAGGTAAGACTACGATTGCCAAGTTATTTGCAAAAGCAGTAAATTGTGAGAATCCAAAAGAAGATAAAAGTCCATGTCTTGTATGTGATACTTGTAAAGCAATTGGAGCAGCAGCGTCTATGAACGTAATTGAAATTGATGCGGCGTCTAACAATGGAGTGGATAACATTCGAGAAATTGTAGAAGAAGTGTCGTATTCACCAACAAGCGGTAAATATAAAGTATACATTATCGATGAGGTTCATATGCTGTCAACAGGTGCATTTAATGCACTTCTTAAGACACTAGAAGAACCCCCGGGATATGTCATATTCATCTTGGCAACAACGGAAGTACATAAAATACCAATCACAATTTTATCCAGGTGCCAACGATACGATTTTAAAAGAATTACAGTGGATACGATTGCAAGCAGGCTTTATGAATTAATGGAAATAGAGGGTATTGAAGTCGAAGAAGCAGCAATTCGTTATATTGCAAAAATGGCAGATGGCTCTATGCGTGATGCCCTAAGCCTATTAGATCAATGCATTGCTTTTCATTTTGGGAAAACATTGACTTATGACCTTGTTTTAGATGTGTTAGGGGCAATCGATGCCAGTGTATATAGTGAGTTTGTGAGGTTTATTGCAAATCAGGAAATCACAAAGACCATTCTAAAACTTGAAGAGATTGTTATGCAGGGAAAGGAACTAACCCAGTTTGTTGCTGATTTCACTTGGTATCTTAGAAATCTACTGTTGGTGAGTGCATCGGAGGACGCAAGGGATACGATTGATGTCTCTACCGAAAATTATGAGCGTTTGGTGGAAGAATCAAAACTACTAAAACAATCGGCTATTATACGATACATTCGTATTTTTGCAGAATTATCCAGTCAAATTCGTTATTCACAGAGCAAACGTATTTTAATTGAAATGACACTGATTAAATTATGCAAACCTCAAATGGAAGTAGGTCAGGATAGCTTGATTGAGCGGATCCGTCTTCTAGAAGATAAACTCGAACAAGGATTTGTGCCAATGGGGCAAGCAGATCAGGGCAAATCGGAGGTTAAGAATCAGCAGTTACAGACTAGACAAAGACCGGTAACACCACCAATTCAGGCAGTCCCACAGGATATACAGGAAATCATACGAAAATGGGCAGGAGTGATTGCAAGTTTGGACGCGCCAATGAAAGTTTACTTAAAAACGGCCAAACTGAGTTTGCATCAAGATAAAAACTTGTTGATTGGTCTAGAAGATGGGCCAGCATCGGATTATTTTCTAGATAGTGAAGAAAACAGAGATAAATTGAAACAGCACCTTGAGCAAAGTATTGGAAAAGAAGTAACACTTCATTTCAAGGCGTTTCGTCAGATGGATGAATTTGAACAGAGTCATGTTGACTTGTCAAAATTAATATTAATGGAAATAGAGGAAGAATAGGAGGATTAGATTATGGCAAAAAGAGGTGGATTTCAAGGTGGCGGTGCAATGCCTGGAAACATGAACAATTTAATGAAACAGGCGCAAAGAATGCAACGTCAGATGGAGGAAAGCCAGAAAGAATTAGAGACCAAAGAATTTAGTGCAACAGCAGGTGGTGGGGCAGTAAGTGTTACGGTAACTGGCAAAAAGGAAGTTGTCAAAGTGAATCTGGATAAAGAGGCGATTGATCCAGAGGATAAAGAAATGTTAGAAGATTTAATTATGGCTGCTGTGAATGAAGCGCTTCGCAAGGCAGAAGAAGAAAATGAAGCAATGATGGGTAAAATGTCCGGTGGACTTGGAGGAGGATTTCCGTTCTAATGGAACTATATAGTACATATATTAATCAACTAATTGAAGAACTTGCATCTTTACCAGGCGTTGGGACAAAGTCAGCACAAAGGCTTGCGTTTCACATGATCAATATGCCAATAAAGAATGTAGAGCATTTGGCAAAAACAATGGTTGATGCAAGAAATCATGTGTGCTATTGCAAAGAATGTTTTACGCTTACGGACGAAGAAATATGCCCAATCTGTAGTAATACAAAAAGAGATCAGACAACCATCATGGTAGTTGAGAATCCAAGAGATTTGGCAGCTTATGAGAAGACTGGAAAGTATCAGGGCGTATATCATGTTTTGCATGGGGCGATTTCCCCAATGTTGGGAATTGGTCCAAATGATATTAAATTAAGAGAGTTAATTGAGCGAATGAAAAAGGATGTAACAGAGGTCATTTTGGCAACCAATTCAAGTTTAGAGGGCGAAACGACCGCTATGTATATTTCAAAACTGATCAAGCAAACAGGAATCAAGGTGACGCGAATTGCAAGTGGAGTTCCTGTTGGAGGCGATCTTGAGAATGTAGATGAAATCACTCTTTTACGCGCGCTTGATGGAAGAACATTGTTATAAATAAAATAACTTATGAACATAGAGTTTTTACTTTTATAGAAAGAGGTATTATATGATTACGCAAAAAAAATTCGGAACACTTGATAACGGGCAAGATATTATTTTGTTCTCTATTTCTAATAAAAATGGGATGCAGGCGGATGTAATCAATTATGGAGCTATTTTGGTGAATCTATGGGTAACTAAAAAAGATGGAACCAAGGTTGATATTGCACTGGGGTATGATAATTTAGAGGACTACAAAGTAAACAGTCCATTTTTAGGCGCTGCAGTTGGTCCAATTGCCAATCGAACAGCGAACGCAACATTTTCAATTGATGGGACAAAGTATCAATTGGATGCAAATGAGAATGGCAATAATTTGCACAGCCATTATGAAAAAGGAATTCATAAAGCATATTATTCTTTTGAAGTGGATGAAACGAAGAATCAGGTTGCGCTTACCACCATTTGTAAAGATGGAGAAATTGGATTTCCAGGAAACCGTGAAATTACCATTACCTATAGTGTGACAGATGACAATGAACTGATCATGCAATATGATGGAATATCGGATAAAAAGACGATTTTAAACCTTACAAACCATTCGTATTTTAATCTCAAGGGACATGACAATGCGAGCATTTTAGATGAAGAACTTTGGATTAATGCGGAAGAATTCACTGAAATTGTTAAGGGAGCTATTCCAACAGGAAAATTAATCTCTGTTCAAGGGACGCCACTTGACTTTACATCGTTTTCGGTAATAGGAGATCGAATTGAGGATTCTTACGAGCAGCTTCAGATGGTTGGTGGATATGATCACAATTTTGTTGTGAAAAAATCAAAAGAGGGTGTTGAGAAAGTTGCTATGGTGAGAGACGAGCAAGCTGGATTGTTAATGGAAGTTTATTCGGACTTGCCAGGGATTCAATTCTATGCAGGCAATTTTATTGGGGAGCATACTGGGAAAAATCACGCAAACTATGGGAAAAGACATGGTCTGGCGTTAGAGACACAGTACTTTCCAAACAGTGCAAATGAAGAGTCTTTTGAATGTCCAATCACAGAGCCTTTAAAACCATATCATACAGTGACGATATATAAGGTTACAACTGTTTAGAAATAATACGTTAGGGCATAGTGAACTATGCAAATGGGTATATTATGAAATCAATCAAAGTAACAAAAAACATGTTGATTATGAGAGGTTTAATCGGAGCGATTCTTCTATATTTTGCGTTTTCGATTTTAGATACGATTCAAGAAAGTAAGAAAGACGATCAATTGATTTTCATGATTTTCATTGGATTATTTACGGTGGTCGGTATTTTCTTGATCTTGGTGTCAACGTATCAAATCTATAAAAAGCAATATGCGCAGAGTGAGCTTTTACAAGAGCAGAATTTGGGAAATTATAAAATATCAATTGTAGATATGAACCAAGAGCAGCTAGATGCGTTGAAGAAAGTATTGAAAAGTCAAACTGATTTAGAACTTGAAACAATGCAGTTTCCCTTTTCACTGCCACTTGAATTTGACAAAAATGAGGCAGTTGAAATGATGGAGCAATTAAGTGAATTGGGTATTAATGCGCAGATGGAAGCTAGCAGCGATGCGAAGGAATGACAAAATCTATGAAAAAAGAGTCGAGGCCAAAAGTAAATTACAAGGATAAGATTATAAAACATAAACTTCAGTTTTTCTATCGGGTAGTACTTTGTGTTTTGCTAGTTGTTTCCTTTACGGTATTAATCGTTGTACAGTATGAGAACAAGGAATATGCTGGTTATGAAATTCTATCGAGCATACCGAGAACGGATGTGGTAGATAGCATCTATAAGAACTACAATGGGAAAATTCTTTCCTATAGTAAAGATGGAATCTCGGCATTCTTACCAGATGGTAAACAGCTGTACAACCAAACCTACGAAATGCAGGAACCTTTGGTGGAAACATCAGGAGAATATGTTGTGGCTGCAGACTATAAAGGAAGTCAAATTTTTGTTATGAATTCCAAAGGTCCTGTCACTACAATAGATACAAACTTGCCAATACTAGGACTTTGCGTATCTAGCAAAGGTGTTTTGTGTGGAATTTTGCAAGAAAATGACACGATTTGGTTAAGGTTGTTTTCTTCAAAGGGAAATGTGGTGGCAAATATTAAGACATCCATGAAGCAGAGTGGATATCCAGTGTCAGTTTCGATTTCGCCAGATAATGTAAAACTCGCGGTCTCTTTTTTAAAGGCAGAGGGCGGGCAAGTCAAAACAAGTGTTGCATTCTATAATTTTGGGGATGTTGGACAAAATGAACTGGGAAATTTGGTGAGTGGGTTTGATTATTCTGATGAAATCATCCCGTTTTTAGAATACCCAAGTGAAGCCACTGCAGTTGCGGTTGGGAATAAGAAAGCTTACTTTTTTCAGGGGCAGCAAAGACCCAAAAAAGAGGCGGAAATTGATCTCAAAGAAGAAGTTCAAAGTGTGTTCTGTGGAACGGATAGTATCGCTTTTGTGTTTGTAAATCAAGGCTCTCAAGAAAAATACAGAATTGATTTATACAATTTTTCGGGTAAAAAGAAGATGTCCCACAAATTTGATTTAGAGTACAGCGACCTATTGTTTTATAAAGATCAGCTAATTATTTACAATCAGGCAGAGGTAATGATTGTAAATGCTAGAGGCGTTGTTAAGCACACGGGCGACTTTGGAAAAGATATCCAGGCCATCATTCTTGCAGACAGTAAAACAAAGTTTTATGTGGTTAGAAGCACCAAAATTGACTATCTAAGGCTTCATTAACAACGATTGCGGGTACAGATTATGACATTCAATATACTGTTTTTTATTTTGGCCATTATACTATTAGGGTGTATAATTCGAGGATACAAAGAAGGGGCACTTGCAGTTCTGATAGACCTTTTTTCGAAAATCGTTATTCTAATCACAGTGCTTTTGATTACACCTTACATTACAACCTACTTATTAGAAAAAGAAACCATTGAACAGCCAAGATGGATTGTTATGATTTTGGTGTTTTGCATTACGTATGGATTATTTCTGCTAGTCTTTAAAATTTTGAGCATATCCCTAGATTTTTTTGCGAAACTTCCATTACTAAAGGAAGCAAACAAAGTGCTCGGGATTTTGGCGGGTTGTTTGCAGTGGATTTTATCCGTTTGGATTTTTATGGCAATCGTATATGCACTTTCATTTTGGGACAAAATGGGGGCAATTTTGGTAATGATCCAGGAAAATGAGATTTTGAAAGCATTATATGATAATAATCTGGTGTTGTTTCTAATACGTCGCTTTTTAAAGATTGGGTAGTTAGTATTGCAAAGTACAGTTACTTTTGCATGGAATCTTTTTTGGATCCTATCTGTAAGATTTATATGGAGTGCGATTATTCGGAACAAGAATTTGAAAAAGAAATAGCAAGACTTAAGAGTGTTACAGCAACGCTAGATGGCGTAACCAATTCGATTATTTACAATGAGGATTATTTCGAATATCCAGCATATATTTCGATGTTTAATTGGAGTTCTTGCTATGAGTATGCGCTTATATTAGAAGAAGAAAAGAAAATCGTATATGTGTTTGTCCAAGGAGACGGTCAAATACCACCTAGCAAATACAGGGTAAAAAAGGAGCATAAATAAGATGAGTCCTTCTCTCTATATTCGGTGAGGGGGCACTTTGTATTGAAGTATCGATAAAGTAATTAGTCTTTAGGAAATATA
>CAZWNX010000027.1:8477-24643 GCA_964635395.1 uncultured Lachnospiraceae bacterium | reverse complement strand
TGCTATAAATACTAATAATAATGAAAACTCTTTATACTTTTTCATATAGTCACTCTCTATATTTCCTAATAATTTTTCGGTAATTGCGAAACTCAAAAGCTACAGCTATTTTCCATGCAATATACATGTTACTGAGCGAAATTAGCGCGGAATCAGCATGGAGCGAAGGAATTTGCATTAATTGTATGGAAAATTAAATATATTATATGATTTCGCAATCACCTATTTTCTAATAATTTTATAAAAGGTTGTAAATTATTTAATGAAGTTCTGATTACATATTTTTTTTCTTGTACATTAAATTCGTTATTAAGACTAATGATTATTTTTGCACGGTTTATAAATGAGTACCTTTTGATTCCATGTAATTTTACATTTTCCTTTTTAACTGATTTTTTAATACCTATAAAGAAAGTACTGCAACTATAAGCATATAAGCCTTGATTTATTAAAATACTAAATGTAATTACCATTAATGGCACTGCATATATTACAAATGGTAATTTCCAATTTACATATTGTTCAATATTAAAAATCACATCTAGAATACTAGAAATATATAACGCTAAATATAAAAAACCTACAATATAAATTGAAATCTCATACAATGTATCCATCATAGACACTAGCTCATTTTTTTTCAAAAGTAATTTAAATCTAAAAAATGAGCACAGTTGAAAACTCATTATTGATATATAAATTAATGAATACACAATAAGAGTTATACAAAATGAATTATTAGACAATTATTTTCCCTCCTTTTTATAGCTTATGGGGATGTAGTATTACACCCCCATAATTCTAAATTCAGATATATTTACCAGCCTTGCATATCGCAAAAACCAATAACTGCAATAGCTACACCGGCACCAATTCCTACTGGTCCTGTAGCAAAACAACAAACCACTCCACCCGTAAGTATTAATGTATTGCCGATCCAACTTCCACCATCCACATTAAGTAATTCATTTCCTGACAATTCAACAAAATTATTTAAATTCATTCTCGACTACCCCGTTCTTTAATATGGCCAATTATTTACTATAGTTCCACCAGAAACTAATGCCAATCCAATTCCTGCTGGCGGATTAAGACATGCCACTGCCGGAGATACTGATAATCCTACGCATCCCAAAAAAAGCGAAACAACCCCTCCACCAACAACTTCCATAGTCTCATCCATGTTTAACTCAGTCAAACTACCTAAATTAATAATATTGTACATTGCATATTTCTCTCTTATTCCTCTTATTCTAACTAATTTTCAATGATTTGAACACAATCGTATTGTAGTAATATTTCATCAATTGTATATTTTGTAGAATCTTCGGTGAAATTTAGCTTCCACCAAATTCCGCACGAGTGTTTGACAGATTAATAAACCCTAAATTCCACGTCAACTTTTCAATCCTTTATTTTTTTGTGGGTTTTCGAAGAATTAAAGTATATACTTATAAATTTTAACATTCTCCTCTCCATTTCTTAGCGCATTTGAATAGAATATACCCCTTATTCTCAACTAAGTTGCAAAATTCACAATTACTGGTTCAATTAGTAAACCACTCGATTCACTCAAGTGATTCAAGCTTCAATTTATAAGCTAATTAACAACAACGAAGGGGAAAATGCATTCGCTTAATTAATCACAATTGGTATGGTACTAGTTACTGGTTTGCCTTCTGGATAGCCAAAGACTGGTTCTGCTCCTTTAAAATAAGTATTTACCTTTATTTTATACAGACCAGCTTTCATTGTTGCATTTGATAATTGAACATAGACTACATTCTCATCGACGGTTACACCGATTCCATCTGGTACGGTTGTAGGCTCAATCTTGGCTATTTCAACTCCCTTTGGAACACTTAGTACATAAGACTTGGTTTGTGTTGTACCAGACTTATAGATCCTGAATGCATTTGGAATCGTCACTTTCGGAACACTCTGTACGATACTTACTTTTACAGTTGTATGAAGAATGGTTCCACCTTCTAAAGTTAATTCAACCGGGATTACTTGTGGTCCTGTCTGCACGCTTGCAGTTTCTTTTAAGCGGATCTCAAAGGATGTGTCTGAATTTAGTACTGGATAATAATCCACAGAATCCATCTTCACACCAACCACTCTCGTTTGCGCATTGCTCACTGCAATGGTTGCTTTAATCGATTTTCCCGCTCTTGAAAGTAAGTCAATGGTTCCCGTTGTTTTAATCTTTGCAGTGATTGGTTTTTGAATTACGTTTACTGTAATCAATGGATATTGTTCTTGCTCATACCCTTCGACCATGGAACCAACTCTTAATTTGTAACTTCCAACACCAATTACGGAATTCTGTGAAAGGGATACTTCTAAGAGCGCGTTGGCTTTTTGATAAGAAATCACAAAGTCATCGGTCGGATTATAGGTTTTGGTCTTTGCATCATAACAATCCACGGACCAGCTCTTACTTCCCAAGAATTCTAGATTATCACGGTCCGCTATTACTGTTGTTTGTGCTGATTCTTTTTTCGCATTTAAGTTGAGTGTAAGTGTTGATTGTTTTGCTTTTATCTTAGGTGCGCTATTTTTAACAATAACACTCAATTGAACTGGAATTGTGCTTTTTAATGTTTTGGATGCATTATTAAGTTGAAGTGTTGCAACTAATTTTGTGCCATCTTTAACAGATACACCATTTGCTAGTCCAACTTGCAAACGTCCATCTAATTGCTTACTCACACTTAGTTTTGATTCACTATTTGATACAACTTTGTAATCACTGGTCTTTTTCTTGGTTTTTGCATCTAAAATATTGACATATGCACTCTCTTGACTTTGTGCATCTAGGACAACTACTTTAGAAACCGTTCTTTTTGGTGCTGTAGACGGCGTCAATACTTTGATACTTTTCTCAACTTCATCATATCCCTTAATCTTGATTCGAATCATTCCAGTTAATGACGATAACTTGTACTTCGCATTATTTCGAAATACGACTTCATATTGATTATCATCCGTCTCTTGTACCAAGAAATACTGCTCAAAAGCGTTTTTCTGGTTATCAACAATCTCAACCAATTCCACTTGATTAGGCGCCGATACAACCAACACACACCGCCTCTTTTGTGGGCTCAAGTCAAATAGATTGATCGAAGGATTGTTAATTTTAATTGTTGGTTCTTTACTAATTACTTCAAGTTTTAAGTCAACTGTATTGGTATGCCTTGTTCCATTCTCTTCGAGCAAGCTGTCAATCTCATCACTAACAATGCTTAATTTGAGTTGATAGGTTCCTTTGCTCATCGTTTTGCGATAAGCGTTATCAATACGGATTGCATACGTATTATCTGGATTTTGAACTATCTTAAAGTGTGCAATTTCTTCATTTGATAGTGTGGAAAGCCCTTTCTTGACACTCGTTACTCTACTTTCACTGTCTCCACCCACCAAAATTTCAGATGCATCCGAAGCAATGATTTCAAATGAACTGCTCTGATCCGACTCTTGTTTTTGATTGGTAGATACTTTTGACGTTACTAGCTTTGGTTCCCCACTAAGCGCTTTGATCGAAACTTGCGTTTTTCTCTTAAAAGTGTCTTTCGCTGTACAGATGAGTGCAAAGCGTCCTGCTTTTTGAACTGTAAGCGTTATCGTTCCATCATCATTGGCTTTCAAAGTCCCCATCTTGTCCGATAAAGTCCATTTCACTTTTGAACTCATCACAGTTGCATTGCTATTATAGGCAACTGCTCGGAATGTAAGTTGATCACCCTTTTGATATGCAAACTCATGCGTCTTGGTTTCTACATAACTTCCATCTTTCTGACGCATTTGAATCTCAATTCGATCGACCTGCTCAACAGCTAGCACTTGAACGGTCATTTTGACTTTTCGTTTTGCTGGATCACTCTTTAAAAATGCGGTAATGGTAGCTTTACCAGCTTTTGCATACATTGGATTTGGCGTAACACAACCTAGTTCATCCACATTTACAATACGTTCATTCGAACTAACATATGTGAATAAGCTCGGATCTAGTGTCTTTCCAAACTGATTCTTGATGTTCATCACGCAGTGACTGTCTTGATCTTGGCTAAAAATCTCAATTTTTTGCGTGGATGTAACGGATGAAAGTTTATATCGTTTATCAAGTGGATAAACACTGATTTTACAACTTGCTTGTTTCGCGCCATCTGCGGACATCGCCACAATTGTTGTTTGGCCAAATCCTGTTGTTGTGATTGTATTTGATGTAGCTCCATTACTTACCGCCGACTTATTTTGTGCAAGAACCACAACGTTTTCATCTAGGCTCTTCCATTCAATACCCTCTTCACATGCTGTTGAATCGGCAGGTTTAACCAATACTTCTAGTTGGTCTTTGGTTCCGATTCCTGATACATCGATTGTTTTATCTGTGAATTTTACATCTGTAATCAGGCGATTCACTACCACCACTTCGCAGGTTGCTGTTTTGGTAGGATCCGCTGCAGATGTAACTGTAATCGTAGCATGCATTCCATTAAGTGCAGTTGCTTTCACTGTCACGAAACCATCTTGTGACACTACGATATCACCAGATTCTGCATCTTCACCTTGAATACGATAGGTCACTCTTTGATCATCTGTATTACTCGGAGAAAAGACCGGTTTTATCGTGGCTTCTTTACCTGGTTGCAAAAATAGCATGTCTTTGTTAAGCGTTAATGCTTCGACAGGTCCTGTTACAACCACGTCTCTTTGTTCTACAACATTACTTCCATCGCATGCAGTTGCCGTGATGAACGTTGTTCCTTTTGCAATTGCCTTAACCGTTCCATCGGATGTAACCGTTGCAACTTTGTCATTCTGTGATTTAAACATAACTGCCTGTTCTGGTAATAAGGTTCCTTCTTGATTGTAACAATTTGCACTTAATGAAACTTCTTCTTTTGGTTCTAAAGCATTGGTATCTGCTCCTGTTATGACAATCTTACTCGTAATCTGTGTTACTCCTTCAACTACGAGAACTGGGATTATGATTTTTTCGCCGCTCTCTTGCTGAAGAATGGAAATTTCAGCTACTCCAGTGCTTAGAGCATTGATTTTACCAGTCGTACTGACCTTAGCAACAGATTCCTTACTAGATACATAGTGTAGACTTTGATGACTTGCATCTTTTGGAATCACACTCGCATTCAGGTTAAAGGTCTTTCCTTTTTGAAGGATTAACTTGCCTTTTGATTGAATTACTGAATCTGCATCAGTGCAAATCTGTGTAACCTGCTTTTTAGTTGTAATCAAACAAGTCGCATACTTACCACTACCTGCTGCATCCACTCCCGTAATGACTGCACTTCCATCTTGTGTCTTATCATTCACCCCAACGGCTGTCACAACCCCATTTTGAGAAACGGTTGCAATCTGCTCATTCGAACTACTCCAGTGAAGCACCATTCCCTCTTCTGGAGTTGGCGTTAATTGAATTGATTTTGGATTTGTCACGCCCTCTGATATCTCTTCATTCACACCATTGATATAAAGAGTCGCTTGTGAGGGGATTGTGAAATCTGGTGTATTTGGTCGTTCAACGACGATTGTTACAAAGTCTCTTAATCCATTCTCTGCTTCTACCTCTATACTTGCTCGTCCGGCTTTCATAGCCTTCACTTTGCCATCTTGGCTTACTTGTACAATCTCTTGATCTAAAGACTTCCATGTAATTGAATTGGCACTGATGTCATCCGCATTCGTTGGTAATACCACTAACTTATTAGACAAATCTAGTACATCCTGCACCTGCATGTTATATACAACTGGATCACTGATTTGAATCTTTTGAACAGGTATCTTGATGGTAAACAAACTCTTGGTCTGAAGAATTTTCTGATCATCCTTTGTATACATTGCTTTTAGATATAGTTTCTTAGTGGATGAGTTTCCAAGTGCAAATAGTGTTCCTTCATGTATTCTCAAGACTTCTTTTCCATCTTCTCCAAGAACAGTCGTAGCTCCAGTCTCATCATCCTCTTCTGTCGTGAGTTCGTTCATCTGTTCATCTATAAATGCATACTCGCAAGCACTCAAATCAAGATTGTTTCCACCTTTTGTCACTCTAAAGGTTGTTGATGATCCTTTGTTAATTTGATTTTGCGAAAAATCAATCTGTATTGCATCTTCTTTCAGTTCATCCATTGTCTCTGACGTAACTAACACATAGCATTTTGCACTAGCATTTCCGACCTTTGCCGTAATTGTTGCAACGCCTTCGCTCGTTCCAATTATTTCTCCATTCGAGGATACTGTCGCCACATTTGTGTCACTACTCGTATAAGAAACAATGCCTTTTTGAGGATAGATTGTGGCATGAAGCTTCTTTTTCTCAAGCACTCCAAGTTCGAGTTTATCAGCATCCAATGTAATCATATAGGCTGGCTCAAATGTAAGATCCTCACGAAAGATTGCATATACTGTCTTGCTCTGAGTAATGATAGAATCTCTCGTCATGAATTCTCCAGTAACTCCATCTTTACTTGTACACCAGCCAACAAATCGGTACCCTTCTTTTGATGGTTTCACTGGCATATCAATCTTGGTTCCATATGGAATTCCTCGAATGTACACTGGTTCTGTATCTGTGTCTTCAACAAATGTCATTGTATAAAGTGGTGCTGATACAACTGCATAATCACTTAGTACACTTGTGTTTTCTTGTGGTATCGTTGGTTCAACTTCGATTTTAAGTGAAATACTATCTTTTCCCTCAAAACTAGATCCTTTGTATGTATATTCTTTGTATGCTATGCCACCAGCTGCAATTTCACCAAATTTAGTTGTAAAACGCTCTTCATTCGTATCAGCATCTAGAATACGAATCGTTCCACTAGTTGCTTCTTTCCCAACATTCTTAACACTTACCTTAAGCGTTCTAAAATCACCAATGTAATACGTCTGCGTATCCACTTCTAACCTGGACTCACCAATCAAGAGAGGTACTTGGTTGTTCTCAGTAATACGTTCTTGTACTCCTGTTTTAACTTCAATAGTATAGTTTCCTTTTTGAGCAATCTTATCAAGAGAGAATGCTTCTAATATTTCTACTTGTTCTCCCACTTCCAGTGTCCAAGGCAAAATCTTTGTCTCTAACACTTCGCCACCTTCACTCTTAAGCTCTAAAGCCATATTCTCAAGTTTTGATGTTCCGTTATTGTTAAGATTTGCTCCTATTTGTAATTCATCTTTTTCTAACTCTGCATTCCACTTTGTTATATAGTATGGATTGGATACTACAAGATCACTATAGACTTGTGGAATAATCAAGCTACTTAATGTGTTCTTCTTTTCTTCTAAATTTTCATCCACCTGCATCTGATTATAAACGAGTATCCACTCGTTATTTTTTTTGATTCCCGTCACATTTTGAATATAGTCACTATGATTGGTCAATTGAATAGGTGCTACAAATCCTGTTTCCGCATCATAAGGAAGCTGATACAAATCCGCTTTTCCACCTATATTACATGGGTATATAATACTTGGATTGCCTGATACATCTTCAAGTATGGTATAGGATGTGCTTGGAACCACTCCCTCTCCCAACAATTCAGAAGCCGTCCCATCTTTTGAAAGATAGTGAATCGTTCCCTGGTCATACCAGGTTAACAATGTCTCTCCAAAAAAGTTGTAAAATATTGTATTTGTTCCTTTTCTAGCTTCAATAACTTTCTTCTCTTTGGCCTGATTATAGGAACAAATATTACTTGCTGTAACAGTATAATCTGCATCCATCGTTCCTTCAGCATATGTGAATAAAATCTCATCATTTATGAGTCCTGCATCAGAGGATAAAATTGTATTATTCTCCACTCCCAATACTTGTGGTTCGATATTTTGAACCGTAAGAACAGAATTTTCCAACTGTGTAGTGTTGACTGATTCTGTAGTATTTTCTGATTCCGTTGTGTTTCCAGATTCTGTCGTGTTTTCTGTTTCCGTTGAGTATTCTGATTCTGTACCTAGTGTAGGTTCTTCTTGAATCGTAATTTTCGCACGATACAGCGAATTACTTCCTGTAAGCCCTAATACATTATCTGTTGCATTCTCATTCCAAAATACATAGGCTTCTTCTCCAACTCCTGCAATCTGAGGTGTCTGCTCAAAAAGACCATTGGTACTTTCAATCGTTCCAAGAATATCAAACGTCTGCGTTTCCTTGTTGAATTTAGCAACGGTTAAGTTTAGAGCATCTGCTATTTGGTTCAAAGTCATATCACTTTGAAGTGCTTCCTTTCCATCCTGCCAAACCAGATAAATATCTTCTCCATCGCTGAAGATATCTGGGCTAAAATCGGCCGTTTGATCCTCTTCCACGGTTTGAATTGGGGACCATGTCCCATCTGAATTATAGATGCTATAAACAAGTGTGCTACGATTGCCTTCTCCCAATCCCTCACCCGCATCTGACAGGTAACAAAGCATGGTGGTATCCTTGGTCGTCACTATTTTCGGATTCAAATCCATATAGGCACTATCTTGTAATACTGCTTGATCAAGACTTCCTTGCGCATGAAAGCTTACTGGTTCACTAAACGCACTTATTTTCGGTCCTTCAGCGGATAGGTCTGCATATACCTTATCATAGTTAATATTGATTGGCTCTAAGGCAACGTTATCGGTAGTATTCGTATCATTTCGAACAATATAGCGCTTTTCATTTAGTAACTCTGTATGTCCTAAGTCTTTCCCTAAAAGTTTTGCTTTTAAACCGATTTTACCTTCAAGATATAATTCATTAATTCTCTGTGTCTCTATTGGAATTAATCCCATTTTAATACCCAACGCACAAGACCCATAAAGTCCAGTTGAAGCTAACTTTGCAATTCCAACGCCCGCATATGCTCCTAGTTTGAATTCATCGTCTATGACTAGTGAGCCACTTAAAATATTGCTCTCAACAATATTAAAAACAACTGCCCCTTCTGCTGTTAGTTTTCCCTCAACCTTTGCCTCAACCACAACAGGAACATTCCCAATAAAACATTGTGTTCCATTGTAAGCACTTGGTTCAATCTCAATTAAAAACTTTCCCGTAAGTTTTTCTTTTGAACCTTCTAAATACCCTATAGCATTTGTTTTCCAAGGCTTTTCCACGAATTTAGCACTACTTCTTTTCTCAACGATCCCTTTTCTCAAAAGTTGACCAAATGTTTTAGAATCCATTTTCTTTAATTCATCATACCAATTTAATGAATCTGTAAAGTCTCCAATATTACCGACGCCGATTTTATAAATACCCGTATCATCGCATTCCGTGAAAATGGGAAGTTTATAAAAATCCATTTTTATTTCCATCCCACCAACTAACGGTTCCTTAGGAGCAATCGTATAACTAATTCCATCTCCGATTGATATAGACGCTGGAATGCTAGCATCATAAATAACTTTTAATTGCAGGACTTCTTCCTTCCATACTTGACTATTCTTATCAAGATATTTTACAACAACATCCTGATCAGCAGAAAATCTATGATACCTAAGATCTGTAAATTTTCCATCATCATTTTCCGCTATTTCTTCATCCCCTGAGTAGAGCTTATATTTCTGTACATCACTATTTCCTGAAACAATTAAATTGAATTTAGTTGTTGAATACTTTTTATTAATTGTTTTCTTCTTTGTCAATAAATCAGTATTTACGCCATTTAACTGAAATATGGCTTTTGATAAACCTGTGCAAACGCCTGCATCAGCTCCAGTTAATTTAACCTTTACTATGTCATAACTAAAAGGATTAATTACATAATCCGAATCATGATACATATTACTATTGTCCTTTGACACAAGCAGTTCATGAACTCCACAACCAAATGTATCTGTAAATTCTGCATAACCATTCGCATTTGTTGTCTTTTCAAAAGAATCTATTTTTACTTTCACTCCAGAAAGCGGTTTATTATAGGAATCTACTACCTTAAAATGATAGGCTCCTTCTGGAATGGTATTTGCTAGCTTATCTTTGGTCAATAGAATACTATATGATAATTTGGGTAACTTTGTATACTTCGTTCCCATAGAATCATACATTGGACACGGTAAATCAACTGAAATGCTGAGATTTTTAGGAGCTTTTATAGATATAAGCGCTGGCACATAAATGTTATAGCCCAGCATGTATCCAGCATCAACTACTTTTTTCATATCAAAACTGCTCAGGTCTAAACTTGTTAAATCCTTGCAACTAACGAACATACCCTTCATATCCTGTACTATGCTTGTGTCAAATCCACTTAGGTCTAGGCTTGTTAGGCTTGCACAATCGCTGAACATATATTCCATACTCGTAACTTCACTCGTGTCAAATCCACTTAGGTCTAGGCTTGTCAAGCTTGCACAACCGTCGAACATAGAACTCATACTCGTTACTCGACTCGTGTCAAATCCACTTAGGTCTAGGCTTGTTAGGCTTGCACAACCGTCGAACATATATTCCATACTCGTAACTTCACTCGTGGCAAATCCACTTAGGTCTAGGCTTGTTAGGCTTGCACAATCGCTGAACATCCAATTCATAGTCGTTACTCGATTCCTGTCAAATCCACTTAAATCTAAGCTTGTTAGGCTTGCGCAATTGCCGAACATCCCCACCATATCCTGTACTATGCTTGTGTCAAATTCACTTACGTCTAGACTTGTTAGTCGTTCACAATCGTGGAACATATAACTCATCTCTATTACTCGACTCGTGTCAAATCCACTTACATCTAAACCTGTTAAGCGTTCACAACCGCTAAACATACTACCCATATCCGTTACTTGGCTCGTGTTAAATCCACTTACATCTAAACCTGTTAAGGATCCACAACCGCGGAACATATATCCCATATTCGTTACTCGACTCGTGTTAAATCCACTTACATCTAAACCTGTTAAGGATCCACAACCGTCGAACATAAAACTCATATCCGGTACTTGGCTCGTGTTAAATCCACTTACATCTAAACTTGTTAGGCTTGCACAATCGTTGAACATCCATTGTATATCCTTTACTCGACTCGTGTTAAATCCACTTACATCTAAACCTGTTAAGCGTTCACAACCGCTAAACATACTACACATATCCGCTACTTGGCTCGTGTTAAATCCACTTACATCTAAACCTGTTAAGGATCCACAACCGCGGAACATATATCCCATATCCGTTACTTGGCTCGTGTTAAATCCACTTACATCTAAACCTGTTAAGGATCCACAACTGCTAAACATACTACACATATCCGTTACTCTGCTCGTGTTAAATCCACTTACATCTAAACCTGTTAAGGATCCACAACCGCTAAACATACTACACATATCCGTTACTCTGCTCGTGTCAAATCCACTAAAATCGATACTACTTAGCTTGGTTTGATTATAAAACCAGTAACTTGTATTAGTAACACCTTTAGCATCTACTTTTGCTGACAATACTTGCTTCTTATACCAAGGTACATCTGTCGAATAAGTATCTTTACCAAAACTCTCTGTCGCTGATCCAGTAACCAATAGAAACCCATCACTATCAAGTGACCAGTCTACACCATGCCACTTTCCTGAATTAACTATACTTGCTGTTGATGTTCTTTCTAAAACAACCGGTTCAATAGCATTTGTTGATGATTCACTAAACTCAACCACGGGGTTAACCATTGGATTTTCTATTTGCTTGGAGATAGCATTTTCGTGCAAATTAATTTCTTCTTGCATCTCATGTTGCTTTCTCAATAAATTAAGTTCTTCGTTCATTTGATCAAGTTGTACTGAATTCACAACTGCATTATTACTCATTTCCAACATTTCCGTAGCAAATACATTCATAGGTATAGATTGAAACACCATAATTATGCTAAATATAATTGCTATTTTTTGAGCTGTTTTCTTTCCCATATTATTCCGTCCCCCATAATTTTTTAACCCTTATAATTCATACAATACATAAATATTATATCATTTAGTCTGTAGTTTGCATATATGTGATTGCACATTTGATGTTATTCAGTAACTCATCATTTACAATTTCTGTCATTAAATCCGCCCCAATATTCCCAGTTCATCTGGTTAATGGTTACAAAAAAGCAGGAATAAGAACGACGGAAAAATATCTGAAATCACAAAAAAAGACGCCTCTAGATTACTCTAGAAAACGTCTTATAAAATCATTTTTGCTCTTGGAAAAACGTATTATAATGGATTATGACTCATCTAAGCTAGCAAATTTGTTTCCAAATTTTTCCATTATATCCATCTTTGGTTTAAGAAGTGCCCTGTTTACAAGGATTAATCCATTGTGTAAGGCATTAGTGCAATATGTCTTGCTCTTTTGATAGCAACTGTTAAAGCTCTTTGATGCTTTGCACAGTTTCCTGTAATTCTTCTAGGAAGAATTTTTCCTCTTTCAGATACATATCTTTTTAATTTATTTACATCTTTGTAATCAATAGAACTATCTTTTCCACAAAATGCGCATACTTTTTTTCTTCTACGCATTCCACCTTTTCTTCTCATTGGAGAATCAGATCTGTCTGATTTATTAAAAGCCATGGTGCAACCTCCTATTTAATTTTTAATTGAATGGCAATTCTTCGTCGATTCCATCTGGAATGTTCATAAATCCATCACCGGATGTCATTGGACTCTTCGAAAAATCTCCTGCTATAGCAGAATCATGACCACCAGCATTTTTGCTTTCAGCAAATTCTTGCTCTTCAACAACAATATCTGTGGTATATACTTTCACGCCATCTTTATTTGTATAATTACCTGTTTGCAATCTTCCTACAACGGCAATCTTAGTTCCTTTGCGAAAATACTTTTCTGCAAATTCTCCAGCTTTACCAAATGCAACACAATTGATAAAATCAGCTGTTTGTCCATCCTGATTGTTTCTTCCACCTCTACGGTCCACTGCGATTGAATATCTTGCAATTGCCATCGATGTATCATTTTGTGCATAACGCACTTCAGGATCTCTTGTTAAACGCCCCATCAAAATCACTTTATTCATACAAATACCTCTTTACTATTCCTCGTCTTTTCTAACGCAAAGATATCTGATGACACTTTCCATAATGCGAATACGACTCTCAATTTCACCTGGAACGGTTGAATCGCTTTCGAATTGGACGAAATAGTAGAATCCTTCTTTCATTTTCTGAATTTCGTAAGCTAATCTCTTCTTACCCCATTCATCAACTCCAGTAACGGTTCCACCGAATCTTTCGATATAAGCTTTTACTTTTTCAACTGTAGCAGCTCTTTCATCATCTTCGATTTTTGCATTCACAACAACGGCTAATTCATACTTGTTCATGCTTTTGTTACCTCCTTTTGGTCTCTGGCCCCTTCTTAATAAGGAGCAAGGAATTATAATATATCACGAATTACGATTCTATCACAAAAACCAAAGGATTTCAAGCTATTTTGACTATTTATCAGTATTTTTCTTTATTTCCCTGCAATTCTTCTCAACTTGTTTTCTCGGAATCATGATCTGATGACCACAGCCAAGGCATTTCAGTCTAAAATCTGCTCCGATTCTTAAAACAAGCCACTCCTTACTTCCACATGGATGTTGCTTTTTCATCACAACTTGGTCACCCACAGAAATCTCCATGTCTTACAATCACCAGCCTCTCTTTCCCCTATTCTGCAATTCCTTTGAAAACTTCACCAATTCTATCTCGTATGATCAGGTCAGCTCTGTCATCTTTAAATGTTTTCGTCTGATTAATGAGCACAAGATTTTTACCATGAAAGTAATCAATCAATCCTGCTGCCGGATATACTGTTAGTGAAGTTCCACCAACAATCAATAAATCGCAACCAATAATCGCCTCAATACAAGCCCTCACTACTTCCTGATCGAGTCCTTCCTCATACAGAACGACATCCGGTTTAATAATCCCACCACAAATCGGGCATCTAGGTACTCCTGTGGAATTCTTGATATAGCCTAGTTCATAAAAGGTATCACAATCCACGCAGAAATTCCGATGCACACTTCCATGTAATTCATAGACCCTTTGGCTGCCCGCCTGTTGATGTAGTCCATCAATATTTTGTGTGATGACTGCAACTAATTTCTGTTGCATTTCTAAATAAGCCAGTGCTCTATGCGCGGCATTTGGTAGTGCATCTGTTACAATCATCTTTTCTCGATAAAAATCGTAAAAACGGTCCGGATGTTTCATGAAATAAGTGTGACTTAGAATTACTTCTGGTGCAACATCATACTTTTGTCGATATAATCCGTCCTCACTACGAAAATCCGGAATTCCACTTTCTGTGGAAACTCCAGCTCCTCCAAAAAAAACAATTCGTTTACTTTCATCAATTAATTGTTTCAGTGATTCATTCATTCGGGAACTCCTTTCAAAAGAGCTAAATCAATGACATATTTCGAACCACAAGATCTTTTATTATTCCAAAAAATTCCCTTACACGATTATGTATAGATAATATTATATCATCTTTTGCGCCAATACCAACAACATTTTTGTATCCCATCTTTTTTGCAATTTGTGTTGCACGGTACAGATGAAATTGGTTACTTACAATTAACACTTGTTGGTCAACGCTTATATACTTTGATGAGTATTCTAAATTTGTAGTTGTACTCGTAGATCGATCTTCTTCTATAATTCGTTCACTATCAATCTGATGGCTAACAAGGTATTGTTTCATAACACTTGCTTCTGTGCTTGGTTCGTTTCCACCCTGCCCTCCCGATACAACAATTTGAATATCCGGATACTTGTTAGCGTACTCAACCGCCTTGTCGAGTCGTTTCTTTAGAACCTTACTTGGACCTGATGCATTTACATGCGCCCCTAGTACAACCATATATTTGGGTTGGTCTGGCTCTTTTGCAAAATAACCCGTAGCGATGAATCCTTGGATAATCATAAATACAACTCCACCAAGTGACACCAGTAGAACCATACAATAATAAATTAACTTTAATAGTTTATATTTTGATGTCTTAAATAATCGTATCGTTCTTGCCAATCCTAGTACAAACGAGGCTGCAATCCAAAAAAAATTGAATTTTGATGCAATTCCTGAGTAACTATATAAAATCAAAAAATAGATCAAACACATAAACGAAGAAAACCTGGTGAACTTGTCCATTTTGGTATACTCTACTGTTCTCTTTTCTCTCTTTTCTCTATTCATTCGTTTTCCTTATTTTATACAACTCTAAGCTGTTCTAAAGCGTACCCATCGTAAAATCTAGTACATTTTGCCTACCCTTTATATTTTACACGAATCCAATAAAAAATCCAGTGTTTTGTATTGTGTCCATTACATTCTTTCTTGCAACAATCGCGAAAAAATACTATCATTACAAAGAGAATTCCAAACAACAATTTAAGAAAGGGTCCTTCCATGCAGCTTGCAAACACTCAGCAATATAATTTTATCCTTGCTTCGGCTTCGCCAAGACGAAAAGAACTTTTACAGCAATTCGGATTTGATTTTCAAATAATTACTTCAGATATTTTAGAGGAAAGTCATTGTCTTCACCCAAGTGACTATGTTATGGATCTTTCTATGCAAAAAGCTTTCAATGTCAGCCAACAAAATCCCATTGAGCATTCTATCATTATTGGAGCGGATACAATTGTCACCTATCAAAATCAAATACTACTCAAACCAACCTCTAAGATAGATGCGTTTCAAACTCTATCTCGTTTATCAGATACAACCCATGAGGTATATACTGGAGTTACTCTTATAAAGCGAAAAGAAGGGCTCATCCAAAAACATTCTTTTTTTGAAATGACCAAAGTGACTTTTTATAAGCTAACACCAGATGAGATTCATACCTATATTGAAACAAATGACCCCTTTGATAAGGCTGGTGGATACGGAATTCAAGGCGTTTTTTCAAGATTTATTCGGTGCATTGAGGGTGAATATACGAATGTAGTCGGATTTCCGGTTGGACGATTCTATCACGAGCTCAAAACATTTATCTAGAATATATGTGCTAAATATGCAATCAAAAACGGAGTCCAAATACGGACTCCGTTCAATCTATCAATACATCAATCAGCTCTAATTTTTTCTAATCTTTCAAAACTATTTGATACACTCAAAAATTGCATCCACTTCAGCCTTACTTGGTTTTGGTGTAATGAAGCTCACTAGCGGAACAACAATTAAACCTGCTA
>CAZWNX010000027.1:0-8377 GCA_964635395.1 uncultured Lachnospiraceae bacterium | reverse complement strand
TTACTTGGTTTTGGTGTAATGAAGCTCACTAGCGGAACAACAATTAAACCTGCTACCATTGCAATTGCCCCTGCATTAATTGGTGATTCAATATATTTTAGATACATATTGGATACCGTAATTCCTACACCTACAATAAAAGATGCCCAAACCGCAAGCTTTGTAGTTTTTTTCCAATAAAGTCCATATAAAAATGGTGCCAAGAATGATCCAGCAATTGCTCCCCATGAAATTCCCATTAGTTGTGCAATAAAGGTTGGTGGATCAAGTGCAATGATAACGGAAATCAAAATGAAAACCGCAATCATAATTCTCATAATAAGAATTTGCTTTTTCTCATTTAACTCTTTAATAATATTTCCTTTAATAAAATCCAATGTTAGCGTTGAACTTGAAGTAAGAACAAGTGCTGCTAAGGTTGACATAGACGCAGATAAAACCAATACAATTACAATTCCAATTAACACATCTGGAAGTGATTGCAACATACTTGGGATAATTGCATCGAATATCACACCTTTTTCTTCACTATGGATTGCTGGTGAATCAAATAATCTCGCAAATCCTCCCAAAAAGTAGCATCCACCCGCAATAACCATCGCAAATACTGTTGATATAATCGTTCCGTATCGAATGGATTTTTCATCTTTAATGGTATAAAATTTGTGAATCATCTGAGGAAGTCCCCAAGTTCCAAGAGATGTCAGAATTACAACTCCTAAAAGATTGATTGGATCTGGTCCAAAAAAGGATGCAAACACTCCCTGCTGTCCCATTGTGATTACTGCATCACTTTCAATTTTAGCCAAATCAAATACTGCTTGGTAAAATCCACCCTGTCCACTCAAAACACTGAATATAACTGCACAAATTCCAACCAACATAATAATTCCCTGTATAAAATCATTGATTGCAGTAGCCATATATCCACCCAAGATAACATATGCTCCTGTTAGTACAGCCATAATGATAACGCATATTTCATAAGGAATACCAAATGCCATTTCAAACAAGCTTGATAATCCCTTGTATACAGAAGCGGTATACGGAATTAAAAACACAAATACGATTGCTGCTGCTGCAATTCTCAAACTTCTACTTTCAAATCTTTTAGCAAAAAAATCTGGCATTGTTGCAGACTCTAAATGTTTGCTCATTAACATGGTTCTTTTTCCCAAAACCACCCATGCAAGTAAAGAACCAATCAATGCATTTCCAAGTCCTATCCAAGTTGCTGATAAACCATATTTATAGCCAAATTGACCCGCGTACCCAACGAAAACAACCGCCGAAAAGTACGATGTTCCGTATGCAAATGCTGTCAGCCAAGGTCCAACACTTCGACCTCCCAAAACAAAATCACTTACATTTGTTGCATGTTTTCTAGCATAAAGACCAACAGCAACCATAATTGCAAAAAATGCAATTAGAAATATCACTTTAATAACCACTTTTGTGTCCTCCCAATATAAGTTTTATCCGATTAACTGCAACAACTTTGCAGCATTATCATGTAAAATTTCAGTTCTCTTCTCTAAATCCAAATCTAGCTGATGAATCATCTCAACCGAATCTTTTTGACTTTCCCAAGGAGAATCACTTGCAAATAAAATATGGTTCTTTGTATGTTGATTCACAATTCTTTGTAATTGCTTTCCTTGAATATATCCCTTCAAAAATGAGGTGTCTAAATATACGTCTTGCCCTAACAATAATTCTTCAACTTCATCCCAAAGTTTCCATCCGCCTAAATGTGCAACCACAAATTTGGGTGGTCTCACTTGTTCTAATACACAACGCACTTTTTGAGGCGAACAATGTACGGGGTTGGGAAGTCCAATATCAATTCCCCCATGCGTTACAATAATCAGATCTAGTTCTGACGCAATGTCTATTAATCTCAACATCATAGGATTATCAATCATTGTTTTTTGATAATCAGGATGAATTTTAATTCCTTTGATACCGGCGCTTTTTACTTCTCTTAGCTCTTTATAAATATTGGAACTTTGTGGGTGCACACCTGCAAAAGCAATAATTCTTCCCCCATATGTTTCATTGATTCGAATCGATTCCTGAAACACCGTTTGAAATTGCTCTGGCTTTGTTAAAACCGGTAGATGAACAGATTGATCAATTCCTGCTTGCTCCATTGAATGAATCAGTCCACTTATCGTTCCATCCGTTGTCGCCTTGATTGAACCTACTCGTTCAAGTGCCTCTATAGTTTTTGAAGCTATTTTGTCTGGGAACGTATGTGTATGAAAATCAATCATCCTTAGCTCCTTCTTATTCCGACAAATCGATTTCTTTTAACTCGCTTTGGGTATAAAAAGATACATGCTGGCTTTTTAACACTTCCAGTGTTTTCACCAAATCCGATGTTTTAAATGCAATTGCTGCATCATAGGTTCCAGTAGAAAGTGCATACATATATTCTACATTAATACCCTGTTGATGCAAAAGAGAAAGCATTTCCTGCAATTTTCCTGCTTTATGAACCAACTTAACTGCAATAACATCATTTAGCATCGCTGAAAATCCACTGCTTTTTAGGGCATCCCTACCTTTTTCCGGGTGATCTACTAGTAGACGAAGCAGTCCATAATCGCTTGTATCAGCTAGACTAAGTGAAATGATATTAATGGATTCTTTTTTTAACACTTCTAATACTTCTTCTAAACAACCTTCTCTATTTTCCATAAAAACAGATAATTGCTTTACAAACATATCCCTTACCTCCTACACAAGTTTTCGTTTATCAATAACGTGCACTGCTTTTCCCATACTTCGTTCAATTGTTCTTGGCTCAACTAACTTCACTTTCACTGCTAAACCAATGGCATTTTGTAAAACATGTGCGATTTTTTTGGTTAAAGCTTCAAGCTCACGAATCTCATCTGAGAAAAATCTCTCCTCTACTTCAACCTGCACTTCAAGGATATCTAGATTATTAATTCGATCAACAATCAACATATAGTGAGGTGATGTTTCTCCCATTTCTAAGAGTGCTGCCTCGATTTGCGACGGAAATACGTTTACCCCACGAATAATGAGCATGTCATCTGAGCGACCCTTAAATCGGCTAATTCTGGCAAGTGTACGACCGCATTCACATGGTTCATAGGAAATACTTGTCAAATCCTTAGTGCGATATCGAAGTAATGGTAATCCTTCTTTTGTTAATGTTGTGAACACCAATTCCCCTGTTTCTCCTTCTTTCACGCTTTGAAGAGTGTCTGGATCAATAATTTCCGGAAGAAAATGATCTTCATAAACATGCAACCCTTTATGATATTGACAATCGCAGGCAACTCCTGGTCCCATAATTTCTGACAATCCATAAATATCATACGCGTTAATATTTAATTTTGCCTCAATTTGAAGTCTCATTTGCTCAGTCCAAGGTTCTGCACCACAAATGGCTGCTTTTAACTTGATTTTATCAAGATTACCTTCTGCTTCCAACGTTTCAGCAATGTGAAGTAAATAAGAAGGTGTACAGGCAATTGCCGTTACGCCAAAATCCATCATCATAGTAGTTAATTTTTTGGTGTTTCCAGTAGACATTGGAATTACGGTTGCTCCCAAATGCTCTGCCCCATAATGCGCACCAAGACCACCGGTGAAGAGTCCATATCCATAAGCAATTTGAATCCGATCTTCTCTTGTAAGACCTGCCTGTGCAAAACATCTTGCCACACATTCTGACCAAATTTCAATATCCCTCTTTGTATATCCTACAACTGTTGCCTTTCCAGTCGTTCCACTTGAAGCATGAATTCGAACAATTTCTGACTGTGGTTTTGCAAATAGCCCAAATGGATACGTATCTCTTAAATCGCTTTTGTTTGTATAAGGGAGCTTTGATAAATCTTCAATACCATTAATATCTCCAGGTTCAATTCCTACCTGTTGCATTTTTTTGCGATAATACTCAACGTTATGATATACCCTGTCAACCACCTTTACTAAACGTTTGCTTTGCAGAGTCATCATCTCATCACGACTCATACACTCTTTTGCTTCATTCCAAATCATGCCCGTCTTCCTCCACTATTCGTTTTCACTACTTTCGTACCCTGTTAAAAATGCTTTGCAGTTCATTTCAACTGTTTTTGGTGGAACTGTTTTTTCAATTACTTTAATCCAATCTTCTTTTGAAAATTCCATATATCTTGCCGCAACACCCAAAACCACAATATTGAACACTTTTGAATTTCCAATTTCAATGGCCTTTTTCATACCATCCACTGCATGTACATCCATTTCTTCTTTCAGTCCTTCAATAATTGCCTCTGGGTACTTTGTGGCACCAATCACAACTGTTATAGGATCAATTCTTTGATCATTTACAATCAATTTGCCACCTTTTTTTAGAAAATGTGCATATCTTAATGCCTCTAAGCGTTCAAACGCAATAATTACATCTGCCTGTCCTTCTTCAACAATTGGCTCATAGACTTTTTTACCATATCTTACAAACGTAACAACGCTTCCTCCTCTTTGAGCCATTCCATGAACTTCAGATAGCTTTACGTCATACCCTGCATCCATTAATAATCCACCTAGAATTCTACTCGTTAACAATGTTCCCTGTCCGCCAACGCCAACAATCATAATATTTTTTGTCATGAGTTAGTCCCTACCTTTTCTATCGCTCCAAATTTACAAAGATCCATACACAATCCACATCCATTACACATAATCTCGTTAATCGACACGGTTCCATCCTCATTCTTTGTTAATGCTGGGCAACCTGGTTTTAGACATGCCCCACACTTTACACATTTTCCTGGAATGGTTATGCATTTATTTGGAAACTTAAGTCCTTTAATCAATACACAAGGTGATTTTGTAATAATAACCGATAGTGCATCTCTATTTACTTCTTCTTTAATCATCTTCTCAAGCGCAACTAAATCAAATGCATTGACTTCATAAACATGCTCAATTCCAAGACTCTTACATAATTGAAAAATATTAATAGCAGGTGCATCTTCTCCCATCAATGTTTTTCCTGTCGCCGCATGATCCTGATGTCCTGTCATACCCGTCGTTGAATTATCCAAAATCATAACCGTTGCAGATGATTTGTTATACACCATATTCATGAGTGAATTGATACCCGTATGCATAAAGGTAGAATCGCCAATCACTGCAACCCAATCCTTAATGTAGTCTCTGCCCTTTGCTTTTTCCATTCCGTGAAGTGTGGAAATACTTGCTCCCATACACACCGTTGTGTCAACAACGTTGAGCGGTGCTACTGCACCTAGTGTGTAACATCCGATATCGCCTGCCCCATGAATTTTTAATTTCTTTAATACAGAGTACACACTACGGTGTGGACAACCAGGGCAAAGGATTGGCGGTCTTGCTGGTACATCTTTCGCTTTTTCTAATGAAAGGTCTTCTTTTAAGACTCTTTCTCTTAACATATTTGCACTATACTCTCCCTGAATTGTAAAAATTTCTTTACCAATTGCAGCGATTCCCCATGATTTTACTTGCTCCTCAATCACCGGTTCTAATTCTTCAAAAATGTATAATGTTTCGACTTCTTTTGCAAATTCTTCAATCAGCTTTCTAGGAAGTGGATTTACCATTCCAAGCTTCAACACACTTGCGTTTGGACATACTTCTTTTACATACTGATAAGCAATTCCACAAGTGATAAATCCGATTTTCTTATCTTGGTATTCTACTTTGTTAATTGGACTATTGCATAAATCATTTGCCATCTCTTTCATACGTTTTTCAACATACAAATGTCTTACCTTTGCATTCCCCGGCATCATAACAAATTTTGAAATATTTCTCTCATATACTTTATCTTCTATATTTAAGCGTTCTTCCAATACTACTGGTCCTTGTGAGTGTGATAACCTTGTTGTTGTTCGGACAATCACAGGCGTATCGTATTGCTCACTCAAATCAAATGCTATTTTAACAAAATCTTTTGCTTCCTGACTGTCTGAAGGCTCTAACACTGGAACCATTGCTGCTCTTGCAACTAAGCGTGTATCCTGCTCATTTTGTGAACTATATAATCCTGGATCATCTGCTGCAACTAATACAAGTCCTCCATTGACTCCAGCATATGAAATTGTAAACAATGGATCACTGGCAACATTCACACCAACATGCTTCATAGATGCCATCGCACGAACTCCACTAATGGATGCGCCAATAGCAACTTCCATAGCAACCTTTTCATTTGGCGACCATTCAGCATAAATTTCTGGATACTGAATAATGGTTTCGCTAATTTCAGTACTAGGGGTTCCAGGATAAGCAGCGGAGACTTTTACCCCTGCTTCATAAGCCCCTCTAGAAATCGCTTCATTTCCCAACATAATTTTTGTCTCGCTCATGTTTTACCTCATTTCTTTAATCTTTTTTCAATAAACACACTGCTATTATTCTATCATAATATGAATGATAATTCTAATCTAAATTATCATACGGGCTACTATATTCGTTGTTATTTTGTGGTAGATAAGCTGTCTTCATTGCCAATAGCCCCTCTTCATATTTGCGTTTTGATTTCTTTTTTTGATAACTAGATAGTGCCCTTATTAGAAACATCACAATAACCAATAACACAAAAGCAAACATCGCTATTTGTAAATTACTCCAAAACATATAATTTCGAAAATGATAATCCCTCAACGTAGGGTCTACTACATAAGATTTTGATGTCGTTGCTACAGTAGGACCTTCACCAGTCCAGTCCGCATTGCTTTTCAGGAAATACTCGTAGGATATCTGGTCTCCCCCTAGGTCATCCCAGGTTGTATCTAGATTATACCACTCCCCCTCTAAATATACTGTATTCCAGGCATGTTCTGTATTTGTAGTATATTTACAAGGAATATCCATTGCCTCCATAACTCTTAAAAAACCTCTCGCATATCCATTACAACAGGCTTTTCCATTACAAAGAGCCTGATAAGCCCCATCTCTTGTACCTTCATACTCGCAATTTAAAACGATATAGTCATGTACATATCGAATTTTCTCATAATCACTCATTCCTTCACAATCTTGCACAAGCCCATTCACAACAACATCAAGGCGCTTTTCTTGAAATTTCGTAGGATTATAAATTGACCCCATTAGTATTTCTACCTTATACCCACCTGAAACCTCACTTGATTGAAATTGAAACGTCGGGAGATTTGCTGAAAAATATTCTCCTTCAAGCTTTGCGCGTTCCTCTAATCCCTCGAAATTTATTGTTTCTGGAGGAAATGTTGTATATATAGTTGCCATTGATTTTTTTTCTTTGACAATCTCTAATAATTCATCATAGAGTTCACTTTGTGTTTCAATCATTTTGCTTGCATGCACATCTGTGGTGAATATAAACATAAATATAACTACTAATAGTAAACCTAAAATTCTTTTTTTTATGAATTGTCTCTGCATTTTGTTACCACCCTAAATTTCTTTGCCCTATTTCTTTGTCATATTTTATAATGAAAGACTACTGCTCATGCAATAGTCTTTCTAAGAGAACCTATTCAGTTGTCTCTATCTTTATTTGATTTCAAAATTGCAATGCACTACTGCTGTTATTTCTTTATCTAGTGAAGATGTATCATTGATTCCATAATCTGAAATTTCATTAGAATAGAGTGGTGTAATTTGCATTACTCCCATATCGGCATATTTTAAACCGCCAAGTTTATTACCTGCATTCTCTGCAATCATTTCAGCTCTTTTCTTAGCATCCTTCGTTGCTTGCGCAAGCATTTCCACTTTTAACTCTGCAAGCTTTGTATAAAAATATTGTGGTGAATACGAATCAAAGGATACCCCTTGACTTAATAAATCAGTGGATCTTCTTGAAATTTCTGTTACCTTGTCAATTTCTGTAGAACTAATGGTAATTGTCTGAGAAAGGGTATAATAATCAACTGTATTTGTCATATTACCATATTCTGATATCATATAGGTCTCAGAAGTATCAATTGCAGAAAATACAACCTGATCTTCATTCACTTCATGTTCTTTCAAATATCTTTCTACTTTTGCACGGCTACTCTCTAACTCACGATAAGCTACTTGTAGATCTGGGGATTGAGTACTGAAACTTCCGGTCCAAACAATCAAATCCGATGTGATTGTTTGCTTTGCCGATCCAGTCACGATTAAAGTTGTTTTGGAACTTTTTACATCCACAATTCCTCGTGTCATTATTAGAACACAGATAATTGCGCCTATCACTAGAATGATTGCTACTGGAATCCCATGATTTTTTCCGTTCTTCTTTACTGGTTGATCCATCATTTCTTGATTTTCACTCATACTATAATCCCCTTTTCCCACTACAATTTATATAGATTCCTTATTTATAGTACTTATTTAT
>CAZWNX010000026.1:2380-26191 GCA_964635395.1 uncultured Lachnospiraceae bacterium | reverse complement strand
ATCGTTGTTGTTAGTTGAAACAAGGATTCTTTTTTCTGACACAATTCCATCATCTCGACCAACGTATTCCCGTACTTTATTCGTTCCTGCTCGCCAAGTCGCTTAATTACGCTATCATCACAAGCAATTTCAGAATCTCGCTTTGAAAAGCTAGCAGCAATCCATACAAGTGGATGGAACCAATAAACCACAACACATACGCAGCGTATCAAACTAAATATATGGTCCAAATGCTTATAATGTGTATCTTCGTGCAGAATAACATGGTGATAGGACTCTGAATCCTTTATAACATGATCCGTTAAATATATACTTGGCCTTACTACTCCAAAAATACAGGAGGTTGAAAGCCATGCCACTTGATATACTGGTCGGCTCGTTAATTCGCAGAGCACTCGCTTGCGCGTTCTTTTTAATTTGAGATAAAAATGGAGGTTCGTCACTATAAATAGAGTTGCTAATAATACCATCCCGGTAATCCATATAAATGGCAACCATTCACCTACTTTGGCCAATACTCCTGTACTAATTTGATCTTCTCTAGTAACCTGACTAACCTGACTATTCGTTTCCATTTGTTCATTCGTTTCCGTTGGATTATTCGTTCCCATTTGATTATTCGTTTGTGCCTGATTAGTAGCTCCAACTGTAGTATTTTCTTTCACTTCAGTTGAAAGTACTGTCCCATTATTTTCATTCTTAACACTATTCACTACTTGTTCTGAATAAATACTTTGCCCCAAGTCTGTCACATCTGCATAATTCATTACACTTAGTGGCGATGCGATCCAATCAAATGGAATGAATAGCTTAATAGCTACAAGCAACCACAGTGCATATTGTAACTGCTTACTAATTCTATTTTTTAATAGTTTACGAAGCACTACTATAACCAAAATAATAATCGATGATGTAATAATCTGTTCAATCATACTACTCCCCACTTTCCCTCTCTGCTTGCTCAATAATTGCATGTAATTCACGAATTTCTTCAGGTGATAAGGTTCGATTCTGAACAAATGTATTAAGCATCATCCCAACACTTCCATTGTAGATTTTATCAAGGAAATGGTTTGTCTCACGAAGAACTGCTTGCTCCTTTTCCACTGCTGGATAGTATAACTTTGCCTTTTCACCTTCTTCAACAATTAAGAATCCTTTTTCTTCCATTCTCTTAATGGTTGTAGTTGTGGTGCTTTTTGCCCAATTCATAGATTCGTTTAAAGACTTCACTAATTGCATAAGGCTTTTCGGTGATTGTTCCCACAATGCCTGTAGCACATACCATTCACTATTACTCAATTTAATATTTTCTTTTTCCATTTTACTCCTCTTTTCAAAAATGGTCTACATTGTAAACCAAATATATCACTGTCGGTCTACAGTGTCAACCATTTTTTTGATTTGCTTATTAATAAGTGCTCCCGTCAAGAATAAATGCATGCATAAATATAGCCAGATTAGCAAAATAATCAGTGTTGAAAGCGTTCCATACATTGAAATCCAAAACACCTGATCCACATATACCGAAAATACGAATGATAAAATCGACCACGTTACACCAACAAAAACCGCTCCAACTAATTGATTTACAAAATGAAGTTTCTTATTTGGAAGCAGCGTATACATTCCTGCAAATACAAGAATCATGACCAGGATAAAAACCGGATAGCGAATATTAATCCAAAATTCCACAATATAATGAACTCCCGGTATTTGCTCTACCACTACTCCTTCAATTCGCTTTCCAAATACCATGAGCATCAAGGATACCACTACAACAAACAACAGTAGCAAGGTATAAATACAAGCTCTTAACCTGACAAGGAAATATTGTCTTGTCTCATTCACTCCATGAACCACATTTAGTCCATCCATTAATGCCATCATCCCTTTGCCAGACGCCCACAAAATTGTAATTGCAGAAAAAGAAAAATTAGCAAACGACTTTCCATATACCTGCAATACTAAATCCGCCAAAAATGACTGTGTACTTCTTGGAAATAATTGATATAAAAATGCCAAAAAATCAGCTTCTTGCAATCCTGTAAATGGCAAAATCATCACCACCAAAATAACTAATGGGATAATCGATAAAAACATATAAAATGCCGCACTCGATGCGTATGCACTGATATGATTAATCAACATTTGATGTTTCAAAAATTCAAATAACTTGAGTACACTTTTCATAACTTGTCTCTTATTTGTTTTTCTACTTGATTTCATATTCTATTCCCTACTATCAATCGATGTTAACTCCGTATTTTCATAAAAGAATTGTAATATTTCTTGGTAGGTATATGAACTTTTCCCCATCTTAGCTGCACCGCTTTGACTCATTCCAAGCCCATGCCCAAATCCGCCTCCAAACACCTGATAGGATTGCATGATTTCTCCATCATAAGTTGGTTTAATTACACAAAATGCACTTGGAATCATTGCACCAGTTGCATACTCCCTCTTATTATTCAAAATCACCGTCTTATCTATATTTGCTAAGATATAACGAACATTATGTTCTGTTTGAACAAGATAAGTAGCATCTTCTCCTTCAATAAGCAATTCATTGATACAACCACCAAGAACACGATTTCTCACCTGAATGGAATGGATCTTTCCAAGCTTCGTTGGCTCTTTCGATACAAACTCACCATTATCGTTACGAATTAGTATTTGATCACTTGCTGCCTGATACCGTTTGATTAATTGCTCAAGCATATAGTTCTCATCCAAGGTTGTAGCGTAAGTCCAACGATAGAATGAAGTATCCTGCTCATAATCATTTTCATTTGTTTGAGTAATATAATTTGAAAACCATTCTTCATCCGTTGTATTCATAAGATCTACTTCTTCTGGCTGAATGGAAATCTGCTTTGCTACCAAATGACTCGTATTTTCATCGGATGCACCCCAAACCAATGCATTTGTTCCAAACCCGCATGAGGTTGAGTAATAATACGCTCCAGCGAGTTCTTTCTCAAGTAGTAGAACTTGATCTTTCGTTGCTTCAATAGCCTCATTCGATGTTTCATTACTCTCAATATTACCATACACCTGATAAGCCGCACTATCATCAACATGTGCACCTAAATTCATAATATTGGAATGAAAAATTTTACTATATACATATGTTCTCGCCGCAACACTTTGGGCTTTCAAAGCTTCTAACCCAAATGCCTGTGGCATCTCGCTTGGCACTACCATTCTTAAATACCGCTCAACTGCCAACTCATTTGATATGATTATTTTATTTTTTTCTTCAAAATAACAGATATCCAAATCGCCCTCGTAGATTGCTTTTGCTCTTTGACGCTTCAAAGAAGATACTGTATATCTACCAGTTTCACTTGACTTTACAAATCGAATTCTAGGATATCTTCCGACAAAATCTGATGCCCGAATCAGAACCTCTTCATTGGCATTTACCGTTTTCAACAATTCATTTTTCTCATATATTTCAAATGCAACATCACACGAAATCTTTGCTTCATCTAAATATACCGTACCTAATTCATAATCTTTAAGCATAACTCGAACATTTCTATAGGGTATCAATGGTTGCTCAATCATTCCAACAATTTCATTCCTTTGTTCATCAATTGCGTAGGAATAGTTTTCTTGTCCAATATAAAAATCAGGGGTTTTTGTTGAGATTTCCTTTGTTTCAAGATCCAACACTTGGCATTTCTTTTTGTCATAAATTCCATCCATCAGTTCAATCTTAGAATCCTGCACACGAAATAGTTTTGAAGTGATTAGTGGATACTCAAGAACTCCTCTAAACCCGGTCTCATCAAAATCTATTTTGTAAAAGCCGTAATCCTTTTCCGATTTTATAGCAAATTGTTCCACCTGTTCTTGATTAAACAGGAAATTTACTTCCTCAGATATAAAATAGCGCCAATTTGCTTGTTCTTTATAAAAACACGCTGTAAAATCATGTGGTTTGGATTGATTCTCACCTGTATTTTCATTCATACTTTCACTATTTTGAATAATGAACAGTTTTGTATCATCTAGCCAAATACAAGTGACAGATTTTCCCATAAAAAAGGGTTTGATATTTTCTTGCTCCAATCGAAGAACCTCAAACAAACCCTCATTCATAAACAAAAGTTCATTTTCTTTTATCTGCTCACGCCTATACTCAATGATATACTCATTCGAATTGAATACATAGCCAATTTTCTTTGCATATTCTTTGTTTTTCAAATCAAGGAATGACCTAGAATCACTGAGCAAATCCGTTAATGTCAGCTCATAATTCTTTAATAAAGTACATCTATAGAATGTTTTTCGACCTACTATTGATTTTTTTGCATCCATCTGATCATATAATTTTAACAATTGAACATAGTCCTTTGGTTTTATTCTTTGATCTGGATTTTCAAAAGCAACTCGTTCAAACTCCACCCAAATTTCATTGTTACTTCGATTCTCATCACTTATTATATACGAAAATATTTGATACACTTCTATATTGCTTACTTTATGCAAATCTTTTCCCGTATCTTTAAGAATCCAGTATCCAAACGTCGAGATCCCAATCAAAAAACAGATACTGATTATCATAAAAACTACTACCCCACCCTTAATCTTCTTACCCAACTCCTAATTCCTCCCCAACTTACACTCTATACATAACACTTACACGATTTTTTCAAACAAGATATGGCACTTAGAAATGATTCACGTAAAAAAACAGCCCGTCGGCTGTTTTTTACTACCCCAAAATGCCGTCCCGCCTTTTGACTCCTAGCAACGCTAGGTGGGTTACCGCAATTACACTTCTGCCTTCCCTTCACGAGGGCTTGACATCTATGCAACAATATAGGAATCCCGTTTAAAGTAAATGTAGGTTCAAAACAGCAAGATTATCGGTCATCTTAGGTTACTTATATTATACCAAAAATATTGATAAATACAATAGCTTTTTACTTTTTATCTCGTGTAACTCGTAGTCTTATTTCAATGTTTTGCTTCCTTGTTTCATATAATATTGCTAGAAATTGTTTTACAATTGTACGAACTTCTTCATCAACCCCTGTAATCGATTTAAGCACTTCTAACGCTTTTCTTGAATTCAAATCCTTAAGGGTTTCACGACCCGAATCCTCCAAAATATAGAATATAGTATCTACAAACTTTTTCCGTTGATTAGCGTCTGTATTGTAGAACCATTTTCTTAATGATTCATCAAACGCTTTTGACTTTATACTGATATCTTTCGCATATATAAATTTTGTTCTAAGAACCTTCCAACTAAATAGATTGTGCTGCAGTAACGATATCTGATTGCTTTGAACCACTTGATAGTTATTGTCAAATCGAAGCATCATTCCGACTACAGAAAACCTAGGTAAATAGTTCCTCAGCTTATCTTTTACACCTTGGTATGCCTGCGAATCAACAATATCCTCTTGCAGTCCTGGACCGTCAAAAGAGTATACATTTCGAATTCTCTTTTGAACACTTTCTCTTGCATATACACAAGAAAAAATTGCTAGGTTTCCACCTTTTGAATGTCCACACAAAATCCACTCCCCAAGTGTTTTCTTAGATGCCTTTTCCAGATAATCTAATGCATCTTTTTGTGCTGGTATAATATCTAGAAAACTCATATTAAAATCTTCTTTCCATCCCACAAGTGTGTCATCTGTACCTCGAAAGCTAATAACTCTTAAACCTCGCTTAATCGTTATCACAATTGCACTAAATTGCTTTTCCTCAGCAAAATCGATTTGATTTACATACCCAGACAATTTCAGATCTTTATAGCGGTCTGCTCTTGCCATTAGCCTTAACATCCGCCAGATTTCTTTAGGCATATGTGTTATACCCTTTGCAAGTTTGTAGGGTTCTTTATCATTATCACAATTAGACCAATATTGTCTTGCTGCATCTTTCATTGTAATCGCATTTGCCTCTAATCTCGAAGATACAATGTCCTCAAAATCAAAATATGAAAAAAGCGAAAAAACAGCCGCATCTAATTCACAAAATGGTGCCTGTTCAAACGTTAAATCCCCTCTCCACACAATATAATCGTTTAAATTTGCCATATCATCACCCCAACATCACTCTAATCATTGACAAAGAGACAAATAAAAGAGACAGTCTGGATTTTCCCTACTGTCTCTTTATTATATCATAATTATTCTTTACAAAACATCATTATGCACAAATCAGAATCCAATTATAATGTAGAAGCTTGATCTACAATACTCTGAATAGCTGCTGCTGCATCTTCAGGAAGTTTGTCAAATCCACCTTTTTCTGTATCCATTGATTTAACAAAGTTTAAACGATCTAACATACGAGCTTTTAACTGTGCTACATATTCAGCATCTGAAAGGTCAGGAACAAATCCTTCCCATTCCATGATTTCGATATCCGTGAATGGTCCCCATTGTTTGAAAGATTCTTTTCCTTCAACAAGCGTTTCGATAATTCCCAATGTATC
This sequence comes from uncultured Lachnospiraceae bacterium, assembly GCA_964635395.1. Classification (GTDB taxonomy): domain Bacteria; phylum Bacillota; class Clostridia; order Lachnospirales; family Lachnospiraceae; genus CAZWNX01. Next base: position 19,725 of record CAZWNX010000026.1, on the reverse strand, counting down.
AGCTGGTTTAACTTTTTTGCCCATGAAATCACCTGTATTGATGATGTAACAAGCAACGTTGTTTTTCGCTACTAATGCTTTGAATTTTTCATAGTCGTTTGCAAGAGGATATGTTCTAAATGGGTTGGCATATGGTTCTACTACGAGTGCATTAGGATCAACTCCTGGTGCAAGACGCTCTGCGCTTGATCTCTTAGTAGCTAATGTTGCTCCCATAACAGAAGCTAATGAAGCTCCACTTAATTTAACAATTGGTGGAATAGTAGGATCTTTCATAATCCAGAAGATTGCATTGATTGGTTCTTCAATCTTATCTACTCTGTTTGGTGACCATAATTTAGATTTTACAGCACGTCCATTTCCGTTACGGATATCTTCTGTAACAAGAACTTTGTTGCCGTCTTCATCCATAGTTACACCACAGTTTTGAGCTGTAACAAGGAATTTGTTATCAGGACTTGTAAGTGGATAATCCTGCGTTTTATCAAAATATGCTGGTTCTAATGCGATAGACGATCCATCTTCAGAAGAGATGATGAATGCATCATCATGAAGTACTGTGATATTGTATTTTCCACCATGTGCAGCATGTGTAATTGTTGATTTACCTGATCCTGAAAGACCAAATACTCCAGCAACATACGATTTTCCACCTTCAAGGTTATATCTTTTTTGTCCACCATGACAAGATGCATATCCGTGTCTATTTGCAACAGCCCATGCAATTGTTAAAGTACCTTTTTTATGTTCTCCAAAGTATCTCATTCCTAATAAAGAAGCACAGTTATGATTTGTATCAAAGAATGTTAATCCCATTGGATGATCTGGATGAGACCATTGTGGATCAGAGAAAATATAGATATCTCCTTCGCCTTCGATTGGTTTAGAATTTTTATACATTTTTACATATTCATCTGACATATATTGGAAGTTTAACATCCATGAATACATGATATTTTCTTCGCCTTCTGGAATAAGAAGATGCGCTTTTACCATGAAATCTTCATGTAATCCGATATACACTTCTGCATGATACATTAAACGATTACGTGTTTGATAAATTGCTTCTTTTGTTTTTCCTTCTAAATCAGCAACATTTACTCCTGGTTCCCCAGAAATTTTACGAGCTGCTGCAGCTCTACCACTAACATTACCATCATTAAACAACAAAACTTTTGCGTCTTTTTCAAGACCAAGCTCTTCAGCTTTGTAAACAGGCATATCTGTTACTACTGTTCCTGGGCTGTTTTTTGCTAATTCATACGCCTCTCTTAGGGTATTAATCTTCACTACATTATTTCCATAAAATGCTGCTTCAATAATTGCGCGTGTTTGAGTAAAAATAGGATTGCTTGCGCTAATCTCAGCTAATGGGAAGTAAGCTTTTGTTGACATTTTTATTGTCCTCCTTGTTGTTTGTTTTATTGCATCTGCTTTCGCAGTATCAAACCAGAATCGATTCAGAACTAACCCCCTGATCAATCTTCTCCCTGGTTATCGCACCTTTTTTATTATCGCAAAACTAGCTTCAAAAGTCAATCAATTAAGCAGCAAAAAGAATAAAAAATCCATAAAGTGTAACCCCTTAAATTGCTCTTGTCAGTTCTAATAACAATACCTTTTCTTGTTCACTTAAAAAGTTTTTTAAGGCAGTGTAGACGGTCTCATGGTAGCTATTTATCCACTGTTGTTCTTCTTTTGTTAAGAGGGATTTTAAAATTGCTTTCTTCTCGAAAGGAACAAAAGTAAGTGTCTCAAATTGCAAAAATACATCCTTCTCATTACCCTCTCGTTCCTTACATAACATACAATTTTCAATTCGAATTCCATATTCATTTTCACGGTACACTCCCGGCTCATTTGTGACCACCATTCCTGGAACAAGCTCTGTTTCTTCCACCTCTTTTCGGTATTGCCAGCTGATTCTGTGGGGACCTTCGTGCACACTTAACAAAAAACCAACCCCATGACCCGTACCACACTTATAATCATTGCCACTATTCCACAAAGCCTGCCTTGCAAGAATATCTAGATTTCTTCCTGTACAGCCTTTCAAAAACACCGCCCTTGATAAGGCAATCATGCCCTTTAATACATTTGTATAATCCACCTTCATCTGTTTTGTAATACGTCCAATGGCAATGGTTCTTGTCACATCTGTTGTACCATACAAATATTGGCCCCCGGAATCCACTAAATAGAATCCGCTCCCTTTTATCTTCTTCGCACTCAACTTTTTTGCCTCATAATGCATCATTGCCGCATTTTCTTTAAATGCACTGATGGTCGAAAAAGATGGCTCCAAAAAATTCTTATCTTCTTTTCGAAATGCGTCTACACGTCTAGCAAGATCCCATTCTGTTAACTGTTCTAGCAATATATCTTCAAGCTCCATATTCTTCATTTGCTCAAGCCATATTATAAATCTTGTGATTGCAAGATTGTCTTTTAAAAAAGCCTCCTTCATGCAAGCAATTTCATTTAAGTCTTTTGAGGCCTTTAGTTTGGTTGTTGGATTTTTCGCAAATACAATTTTACGTTTACTAACAATTTGATAAATTGCTGCATTGATCTCCATCGGATCCATCAATACATCCTTCCAATTTTCCTCGCTTGCTAATTTTTCTAAGTGCTCATAAAACAATTCAATACTTACAATCTCTATATTTGACTTTTTCATTGTCTCTACAATGCTTTTTGAGATGGATTTCCTATTCACATACCATACTGCTTTTGTCTCGGTTAGGACAAAAAAGGATAGAGCCACCGGTTGGTGCTCCATATCATTCCCCCTCACACCCAAAAGCCACATAATATCTTCCGCCCTATTAATGATATGGCAAGAACAGCAATTGCGTTGCATTTGTGTTCGAATTTTTGCGATCTTTTCTTCTCTCGTAAAACTCGATGTTTGGGATGGTAGTAAAAACACTGGTCTGCATACTTTGGGTGGTCTTGTTTTTGGAAAAAGCATTTCCCAGGGCCATTTTTTATTTTGAATACATGCTTGTTTACTGCTTATGGCTAAGTTCAGCTTTTCATATAGATCAATCGTGACCATACAATAATCAAGTGCTACTACTTCTTGTTCACAAACCTGTTTGCGAATCCATTCAACGGGGTCAAGAACTCCGACCTCATACAATTTCATAAGCTGTATTCCACTATTACAAAGTTCTTTCTCAGCCTGAACAAAGTAGCGTCCATCCGTCCAAAGATACGCACCATCCTTTGCAAGAATAAATGTAGCTGCTGAACCCGTAAACCCTGTCAGAAATTTTCTAAACTGATAGTGTTCACCAACATATTCACTATTATGCTCATCTGAAGTTGTCACTAGATAATAGTGAATTTGTTCATCACGCATCCAGTTTTGCATTTTCTTTATTGTATGATGAACATCCAAACTTTTTTCCAAATTCATCAATAAGAACTCCCTGTTTTCTCTTCATTCCCAACTAATAAATGAACTGCCTTACTCGTTCCTATGCGGTCACATCCAAGTTCAAGAAACATTTCTAAATCTTCCCTTGTTGATATTCCACCCGCAGCTTTGATTCGAACCGCATCACCAATATACTCTTTCATCAAAAGCACATCGTCTTTCGTGGCCCCGCCCGTTCCAAAACCGGTCGATGTTTTAATATAATCAGCTCCTGCGTTCGTCACCACTTTACAGAGTGCTATTTTTTCTTCTTGTGTCAGATAACAGGTCTCAATAATTACCTTTAACGTTTTATTTAAACATTCCTTTTTGAGTGTAATGATTTCTTGCTCAATTTTATCAAATTCTTTGTTCTTAACATGGGATAAATTAATTACCATATCAATTTCATCGGCTCCATCTTCTAACGCCTGAATCGCCTCTGCGTGTTTTACCGATGCCGTATTATATCCTAATGGAAATCCAATAACTGTACAAATCGTAACTTGCGTAGGGAATGTAGCTTTCACCGCCTTCACAAACGAAGGTGGAATACAGACACTTGCGGTATTATATAGTATTGCTTCATCACATAATTTCTTAATTTCTTCCCATGTTGCAGTTGGTGACAAAAGCGTATGATCAACATGACTTAATATTTCATTTATTTCCATCGTTACCTCCAAGCTTAATGTTTTTATTATTTTGCTAAATAATTATACTATCGTATTATTCTAATATGTTATGGCATAAAAATCTAGTGTACGAAATGTGAATATTTTGTATATATTTTCTGAATACTTTTTCAATTGTTCGTTTTTTCTTGATAGAAGGCTCATTTTTGTGGTATCATAATTAGGCTCACTTGAGTTTGTAACTATCAACTATCATTGTAACTAGATTATAGAAAGGTGGGTTGCCAATGGATCACAATTCTTTTTCAGATTTAACCCCTGAAATTATACACCTGGCAAATATGTGTGAAACAGCTAGTAATATTGATGCTGAGCTCTATACAAAATTCGATGTTAAAAGAGGTCTTCGCGATGTCAATGGAAAAGGTGTTTTAGCGGGCTTAACAAACATCTCAGATGTACGTGCAAACGAAATGGTAAATGGTGAACTTGTTCCCATACATGGTCGTTTGATTTATCGTGGATATGATGTTGAGGCTTTAGTGGATGGCTTCATCAAAGAGAACCGGTTTGGTTTTGAAGAAGCTACTTACCTCCTGTTGTTTGATAAACTTCCAAACAAAGACGAACTGACAAGATTTACTGATATTCTTAATAATTATCGTACACTTCCAACTAGTTTTGTGCGTGACATTATTATGAAAGCACCTAGTAAGGATATGATGAATACGCTTGCAAGAAGCGTCTTGACACTGTATTCATATGATGATCGTGCTGATGATCTTTCAATCCCAAATGTACTTCGTCAATGTTTGCAACTCATTAGTCTATTCCCACTGTTATCCATCTACGGTTATCAGGCATATAGTCATTATCACGACGGAAATAGTCTATATATTCATCAACCGCAGGCGCATCTATCAACCGCTGAAAATATTTTGCATCTACTTCGACCAGATTCAAAATATACCCCTTTGGAAGCACAAATTCTAGATATTGCATTAGTTCTTCACATGGAGCATGGTGGTGGCAACAACTCGTCATTTACGACAAGAGTGGTTACTTCTTCTTACACCGACACATATTCTGTTATTGCTTCTGCAATTGGATCATTAAAGGGTCCTCGTCATGGTGGTGCAAACAACAAAGTAATCCAAATGTTTGAAGATTTAAAACGTGAAATAAGCGATTGGCAGGATGAAGAAGCAATTTCCGATTACCTAAGAAGACTCTTACACAAGGATGCTTTTGACCATGCAGGACTGATTTATGGACTTGGTCATGCTGTATATTCAAAATCAGACCCAAGAGCCGTACTATTTAAAGGATATGTTAAATCACTTTCTGAAGAAAAGGGATTTTTGAAAGAATTTGCTCTCTATGATTTAGTAGAGAAACTTGCTCCAAAAATCATCGAAGATGAACGTCAGATGTATAAAGGCGTATCCATCAACGTGGATTTCTATTCAGGATTTGTATACAAAATGCTTGGTTTACCAGAAGAATTATTCACTCCAATTTTTGCAATATCAAGAATGACTGGATGGAGTGCGCATCGCCTAGAAGAACTTGCTGGTAGCAGCAAAATCATTCGCCCTGCATATAAACCAGTACACGCTGATTATAAATATGTGGATTTGGCTGATCGCTAAGTCAAAAAGGTTACAAAGAGCTTCTGCTTTGCTCTTTGTAACCTTTTTTATTTCTCATTTTCTTCGTTTGGCAATAACTACAAATCTTCCCTCATCCTCTTGATACGAACAAGTTGACAGTGTTATAAATTCATCCTTATACGATGCCTCAACACCAGTATCATAGATGGATAACATCTTTATATTTTTGTAAAAGTCATCAAACTCCGCTTGGGTATTTGCTTGAAAAAATTGATAGTACTTAAATACATCTTCCTCTTCCAAATATACTTTTGTGAAAAAAGCAGCAATTAATTCGTATTCCCGTTCTTCATACAACGAATCAAAATAGATGACTCCATGTTGCAATCCGTACACCCGGTCCTTATACAATTCTAGCTCTCCAAACATCTCTCCACTTTTCATATTATGACCGTGGATAATTAAATTGGTACTAGGCTTCGTACCATCTAAATAATCTGTTTTTCTAGTTCCACTCCCAACAATGGCATCCGAATCCATAATAAAAGATCCGTTTTGACTATCTTTCTTTTCAAAATCTTTATTGAGATAGAAATTCTCATCTTCCTTAGTGAACATAACAGGACCATCAATCTTGGTATCAGGAATCTTAATCCATCCAATTAAATCCTTGTTCTTCTCAGCATATTCTTGATACTGATCTAGTACTTTCGGTTTTTCAATTATACTATTATTGGATTCTGCATTTGCCTTCGCCTTCTCATTATCAACCGCGCTGGTCTTTGGCGTATTCTTCACATTTTCAATTTTTATACGATCAAATACCCGAATACCAATAATCAACACTAAAATGACTGCTATCATTACAACTATTTTCTTGTTTTTTGCTTTTCCAATCCAATCAACAAAATAGCCAAAGGATACTTTCATAGATTCCATGAATTTCATCTTACTCACCTGTATTTGGAACGCTATCTAGTAGTCTTCCTTTTGAATCACGCCTTGAACTCGTTGATGCCGTTGAAGTTGTATTGGAGTTTGAAGTCGAACTGCCATCAGTAGTTCGATTCACAGGAATGGTTCTACTTGATGTTTCATTACTCAACACAGTCATTGTATATTCTCTTCCAACCTCATAATTATATCCTGATGGAACCGTAATTACACGAACCCCATAATTACCCGGCGTTAAATCTCCAAGATAAATTTCTCCATTGGAATTGGTGGTTCTTCTGATTTTCGAACCATCTGGTAATGTAATTTCAACGACTGCACCTGGTATTAATTTACCCGTTCCATCTTCAATCACTCGAATTACTAAATTACCTGGATCCTTGTCTTCATCGCCATCTCCTGCATCACCAGAATTTGTGACAAGGTTTTGACAACTTGGAAATGTGCCACTTAACAATCCACCGGAATTATAGAGGCGATAGGTTACATCTCCTTGATCATCCACAACACATTCATAAATTCCTGTAAAAAGATTATATCCTGTTGGTGCTTGAGTTTCTTTCAAATAGTACGTACTACTCGCCTGTAACAAATCTCCATCAAATACTACCGTATAACCGGCATCCAAAGCTTTTTTGGTTGCTTGCACATTTGCTTGAATTACATTTGTACATGCTGCATTAGAGTATAACGTGAAAAATGCTCCTGAATTTGTTCCAGTAATTAGATTATTCTGAAAGGTCTTTATTAAAACAACGTCTTCAATTGTTATGACTTCATCTGTTTTCAAATTTGCGCATGTAGGAAAAATTGATGATAAAGAATCTCCCGAACCAAATACCCGATAGGTTACTTCTCCTGCTTCATTTACATGGCACTCATAGATGGTATTTGATAATTCATATCCTGTTGGAGCAGTTACTTCTTTTAAATAGTATGTTGTATTTAAAGAAAGTCCAGTTCCTAAAATCTCCACTGCAAATGAATCCGATTCCGATACTCGGTTTGCTTCTACCTGCCCACCAACAGTTGTCAGGCAAGATGAATCTGAGTATAGTTGAAAGAAAGCACCACTACTTAAACCTGAAATTTCGTCATTTTCAAAGGTTTTAATTAGTTCAATATTCTCTGCAACCGGATCAACTATAACTGCTTTTTCATTCACACAGATTGGGAAAGAATCACTAAATGGATTTAAGCTACCAAACACTCTATAATCTGCAACTCCATCATCACCAATTACACATTCATAAATTGTTTCATTCACTTCATAACTGAGTGGTGCTTGTACTTCTTTAATATAATAGGTTACATTTTTCAATAACGTTAGTTCATTAAAGTCAACAACAAATTCCTCTGAAACATTTGCTCTTGTTGCTTCCACATTTGCTTGAAGCGCGTGTTCTGGTAAGCAGTCTGAATCTGAGAACAATGTGAAATAGGCTCCAGAATTAAGCCCAACAATATCTGAGGCTTCAAATCTCTTAATGAGTGATACACTACCATTTGGAATTTCAACTACGTCTGATAATTCATTTAGACAAATTGGGAATACAGAACTAAATGCATCCGAGCTTCCCAACACTTTGTAAGTTACATTTCCAGTGGAATCTACCACGCATTCATAGATGGTTGCATTCAACTCATAGCCGGATGGTGCCTGCACTTCTTTCAAGTAATATGTGGTTGAAACAGAAAGGGCATCCTTCGAAAATGTTACCGTATATTCTGTTTCTCCTCCCAATTTCACAGCCTCTTTGTTTGCCGAAACCACATTTGTGCATGCTGCATCTGAATATAATGAGAAAAAGGCTCCTGAATTTTGTGCTATAATTGTATCATTTTCAAATTGCTTCACTAATACAATATCTTCTAAATTAATGACAGTCTTTACGTTGTGACAAATTGGAAATACAGATGAAAAAGCATCTGCAGAGTCTTTTATTTTGTAGGTTACATCTCCATTTACATCTACGTTACAAATATAGATATTATCTGACAATTCATACCCTGATGGTGCCTCTACCTCTTTCAAGTAATACGTCGTTGACAAGGACAGGCTACTTCCATTCACAACAACGCTAAAATCATCTGCCACATCAGCACGAACCGCTTCAACATCAGATACTACTGGTGATAAACAATTTTCGTCGCTATATAATGTGAATTTTGCTCCAGAATTCAATCCAGTGATTTCACTGCCTTCAAAAGTTTTAATTAGTGTAATGTTCTCGGCACTTGGAACTACCACAGTTTTTTTTGCATTGACGCAATCGAGTGGTGTCGCACTCGGTGCATCCGCACTTCCAAACACTTTATAAGTAACACTGCCATCTAATCCAATAATACACTCATATATAGAATCTGAAAGTTCATAATCAGAAGGTGATGTAACTTCTTTCAGATAATACGTTTGACCTGCTTCCAAAGAGGTCGAATCAACATCTACCAAAAACTGATCCGTCAATCCAACTCGAACCGCTTCTACATTGGATACCACTGCTGTTAAACATGTCGAATCCGAATATAGGGTGAAAAATGCTCCTGAATTATTTCCAACAATTCCATTCTCCTCAAATGTTTTATTGAGTTTAATTGGATCAATTACAATCACTTCTTTTTCATTATTACAAGTTGGGAAGGTGGTCGAATAGGCATCTGCACTTCCCACAACTTTATAATTAACATCTCCTGCTGCATCCACCTTGCATTCATAGATATTGCTTGAGGCCACATACCCGTCTGGAGCCGTTACCTCTTTTAGATAATACGAAGTAGATACACTTAAACTCGACTCATCAAAAGAAACTACAAAAGGATCTGACTCACTTGCCCTAGTTGCTTCAACATTTGTACATCCCGCAATTGGAAGTGTACATGCAATATCTGAAAAGAGTGTGAAAAATGCTCCTGAGTTTAGTCCAGCCACTTCGTTGTTTTCAAATGTCTTAACCAGTGAAATATCTTTAACAGATACAGGTGTTGTCGTATCACTTACCCCATTAATTGGAAAAAAATGACCTTCAGCAGTTGTATTATTTACATTCTTAGCAATTATCCCACCTTCAAAATTACCTGCATACACATCTACGGTTGCATTTGGTGCTACTACATGTCCCGCCATTGTATGCGTTGAGACTACAGTTGCATCCGGAATGTTAAAGACCAGCTTCATCCCATCCATATTCATTTGTCCAGTTTGAATTGCTCCAGCCATGTTTTTTAATGAATATGTATTTTGTAATGCCTGAATACCACTATTGGTATTTAGACCAATTGGTATTCCTTCTGCTTGTTTATTCCAAGGAGAAGTCGCTAAATGAACTTTATGAGTTCCTTCAATATTGATTATATATTGACTTGTCTGAAAACCATTAATTCCAGTAGCTTCTAATCCCTTAATTACAATTGCCTCTGCGCTTGCATATACATCTTCAGGGATTGTCACATTCTTAACTGTTTCACTGAAAGGGATATAGACCGCCTGTAAACTTGCGCCATCAATTGTTGCCGGTTGTACATCAACTGCAGTCAATCTCGTGCCTGCTGCTGCTAAAGCTGCTGATTCCGCAGCCAACTCACTAAACGCCTGCGTGAAATTAATATAATCCGCTCCTTCTGCACATGCAGTAGCATAAGCAGGTGCTGCTGCATGTGCAGTTGTATAATAAACCTTTTTCCCAATATATCCTGCATACTCTGGCATATCCTTTAAGTAATGAGAAGATGCACTACCATTGTAATTTCCAGCAGATAATATCTTTCCAAAATAAGAATCTTCTACCGCTCCATCACCAAAGTTCTTAATTGTAGCATCACCACCAATTGCAACTGCTCCAACTGTGTGCTCTGTATTAATGTAACCAGTCCCTTTTACAAAATACTGGTAATCATTTAAGATTTGATTCATTGTATAAGCTTTTCCATAACTTGCTTCTGCTGCATTAACTTCAATTGCTGTTCCTAATAATTGTTGCATTAAAAATGAAATACAAAACAAAAGCACTACAATTCTTTTAAACATTTTTCCCGGATTACTAATCTTTACTTTCATGATTTTCCCTCTCATAGTCAAACATAGTGATAGACGGGTCCAAAGAATACTTCTAAAGTCTTTATTGAATTCTTCTTTGAATCCGCCTATGTTAATCTTTATTACCCTTTTACAATCCCAAAAAATCAATCACTGCTTCCTTCATTGAATCTGTCTCTACTACCAAATCATGTAATACCTTTGCATCCATAATTTCTTCAATCGCTTTAGGAATTGCCACATTGCTTAGTGTACTCAGTTCATCTACTAGCTTAAGTTCATCCTGCCCTTCATACTTTGCATCAATCGCAGTCATTACGCTCTTAGTGAATTTGTAAGGACTTGCTGTCGAGGCGATTAGACTCTTTGTCTGATCCTTTGTTTCTTTTTTATATTTTTCATATACACTCGCTGCAACAGCAGTATGCGTATCGATAACATATCCACAACCTTCATATAACGAGCGAATCATCTGAGCCGTCTCTTCTTCTGACGCATATCCCCCAACAAAGTCTTCTAATAACGCTTTCATGTCCTCTGTAATAGAATACTTTCCTTCTTTTGACAATTGATTCATAAGATTTGCATTTTCTTCTGGATTTCCTCCCGTTAATAGATAAATTAAGCGTTCTAAATTAGAAGAAATCAATATATCCATGGAAGGTGAGGATGTCAAAATAAATTCTCTATTGCGATCATATGTTCCATCCCCAAAAAAGTCGTATAATACTTTATTGTCATTGGAAGCACAGATTAGCTTTCCAATTGGCAATCCCATGTTTTTAGCATAATATGCAGCCAAAATATTTCCGAAATTCCCTGTAGGAACAACCACATTTAACGTTTCACCTTGGGACAATTTACCTTCTGCATATAATTTTGCATAAGCATATACATAATACACGACTTGTGGTATTAATCTTCCTATATTAATTGAGTTTGCTGATGAAAAACAAAATCCCTTTTCATCCATTTCCTTTGCCAGGGCTTTGTCCGAAAATATGTTTTTCACCCCGGTCTGCGCATCATCAAAATTACCTGTAATTCCAATTACATGAGTATTGTTACCTTTTTGAGTAACCATCTGTAGCTCCTGAATTACGCTCACTCCATTTTTAGGATAAAAAACAATGATTTTTGTTCCAGGTACATCTGCAAATCCAGATAACGCTGCTTTCCCAGTATCTCCTGAAGTTGCTGTCAAAATCACAATCTCTTTGTCCATCTTTTGCTTCTTGGCAGATGTTGTTAATAAATGTGGCAAAATAGATAATGCCATATCCTTAAAAGCAATCGTTGCCCCGTGGAATAACTCTAAATAATAAGCATGATTAGCTTCTACAATTGGTGCAATCTCATCTGTATCAAATTTATCATCATATGCTTTCGCAATACAACTCTTTAATTCTTCTTCTGTGAAGTCCGAATAAAAACGACTCATCACTTCAAATGCAACTTCTTGATAACTCATTTTAGATAAGTCATCCATCTCAATATCCAAACTTGGAATAGCCGTTGGAACAAATAATCCGCCATCCTCTGATAAACCCTTCAAAATCGCTTGGGACGCCGTAACCGGTTCCATTTTGCTTCTAGTACTTTTATATAATATATTCATCATCGTCTCCTACTATTTATAAGATTAATCACAATCGTTAAAATTATATCACAACATATTTTATCCTGCAATCTGATTTTAGTTGATTTTAGCTGATTTTGCGAATCATTTACTTTATATTTAATTTTCCCTCATTCAATGCTATAATTTCTTTATGAAAACATTAAAAGGTGTCTATACTGCTACCAAAAAAGATGGGACCATTTATTATAGAGCTTCTATAACCGTACGTAACAAACATATTAGTTTGGGGAGTTTTACGAACGAAGACTTTGCACACAAAGCTTATTTAGAAGCCGCCCTTATTCTTGATAATAAAGCGATTACCATCGATAATTTCACAACACAGGCATTACCTTTTGACAAGAGGATTTCCCTTCTTAATTTCAGAGACAATCTTCTTTATTTTCCTACGCCCATCTATATCTATTCACACTTTTTTCATTACTACTATTCTCCGGACTTTATTCTGACGTTTGATAAAGAAGATTTGTTCTATTATGCAACACATAAAATCATGAAACGTGGTGGGCACTATTTTGTAGCTGATTATGGCATGCAAGTGAACATTCTAAATCGATATGGTATTAAGAATTATGCTGTATGTGGTGTGGACTATCAATTTGTCAACGGTGATTCCACGGATTTTCGCTATCATAATGTCAAAATCCTATCTTCTTATCACGGCGTAAAACGAATTGAAAAGAAAGGGCGTTTTTACTACCAGTCTCGCATCCTTATCAAAGGAAGTTATATCATTGGTGAATTTGATCAGGAGATCTTTGCCGCTATTGCTTACAACAAAGCGGTGGATATTTTAAAACAAAAAGGCAGTCCAAAAAAATACCCTGTGAATTATATCGAAAACCTTTCTCCAAAAGAATATGCTAACATTTATTCCGATATCAGGATTTCTTCCAAAATAATGGATTATCCCTCTTACCTCAAGGAATAATCCACAAATGAAATACAGGTTTTTAAATTCTTTTGATCTCCAACGATGCTCTGATTACTATTATTCCACATCATAAATTGATATGGATACGATGGAACATCCGCAATTTGATCGAGCATAATATCATATGCCGATAATTTGCTTATGTCCATTCTCATAATCAATTGATATGAATCTGCGTAAATCAGAGGAATATAACCAGCACTCTTAACTTCTTTACAAAACTGTTCGCTAACAAGCGTTACTTGCTCTTTTGTCAATGATTGCGTCCTTTGGTTCTCATAATTTACACTTTCAATCCAGATTCCAATCGGATAGTCAATTTGATATCCTCTTAACTGATCCAGTATAACAGATGCTTCTTCTGACGCTTCATCTGCTGTAATTGCCTGGGTTTGGAAGAGTAATCCAACTTTTAAATCTGCTGCTTTGGCGTTTGTCACTAATTCTTTCCAATTATTATTTTGTGTAATCGTTCCCGTTGAGAAGCCTCGACTTCCCACGGTAATCATTGCAAAATCGACACCGCTATTTTTAAGTTTTACAAAATCTAGCGTCGTCGTTTCCATTGGAACAATAACCCCATATTTTGAAACCTGCTCTCCATTTACATAATATTTGAGAAGCGGCCCCTGCGCCACTAAATCTTTGTAATCATAATTATTCTTCTTTAAATTCTTATCAATCAAAATCCATTCTTTTTTTCCATCTGGATAAATCACTTCCGTCTTCGTTTTTCCCTCTGACAAATTATCTTCTTTAGCCTTATTTTCAGACAGTGTTTCTTGCATAATCTGCTTTGCACGATCTTTATATAATGACGTTCGATTTCCATTGGCAATCACTTGCTTTTCATCTTGTTTATACATGTTCCAAAAATCCAAATCATCTGCTGTTAGTTTATCCTCTATATTTCCCTCATCGTTTTTGCTAATGGACAGCTCGTAATTCTGTGAACCATTCTGATTTTTTTGATTATTAACAGTCTTTGGTCTTTGGTTGATATAGGCGACAAAAAGCATCAGCAAAATCAAAAATGTGATTCCACCAATTGTCATATATACAATGGATAAATTTGTATGGTTTTCTTTACCTTCCATATCTTGCGTCAGTTTCATTGCCGTCTTACCCCTTCATCGAAAACTTCTTACGATAGAATTCATTTTTTTGATTCTCTTTAATCATTGTATCAAATTGCCCGTTAGATAGCTAGATGTAAATGATTCACTTCGAACACGCCCACAAAGTAGTTTGTCCATTGTTTACATCGATATTTCATTGTGTTATTCTACTTTTGTTCTATTTTATTTGAGTTCTATTCACAAATGACAATCTATATTCTCGGAGGCCTTTACTCTATGAACCATAAATTACTAATGAAATCTTTTTCTTTAATACTAATACTACTTCCACTGCTAACTTCTTGCAAGAGACCTGTCGCTCCAATTTCAAAGTCCGCTTTTTATCTAGATACTTACGTTCAAATTACTGTTTATGACAACAAAGATCAGACAGCATTAGATGAGGCCGTAAATCTATGCGAAATGTATGATGAACTTCTAAGTATTTCCAATCCAGAGAGTGACATCTACCAAATCAATCATGCAAAGGGAGCATGGGTTCCAGTTAATCCTAAAACTTATGAGCTTCTAAAATATGCCTATGCTTACTGTGAACAGACAGATGGGCTCATTGACATCACTATTTATCCCGCAAAAATATTATGGAACTTCAAGCAAAACACGGATCAAGACACCTCAATCCCAGATTCTCAGGCGATTGCAACTGCACTTACATCTGTTGACTACCATTTGATACAATTTGATGACCAAACACTGAGCATCCAATTATCTGACCCCGCTGCAGGTATTGATTTGGGTTGCATTGGAAAAGGTTTTATTGCTGATGAAATCACTTCCACCATGAAATCCGCTGGCGTAAAAAGTGGTATGGTTGATCTTGGTGGGAATGTAGCTGTTATTGGTAATAAACCTGACAATACGCCCTATACTGTTGGAATTCGAAAACCATTCGACTCTTCTGCCTCCTATTTAGATACTGTTTCTTGTTCTGATAAAAGTGTTGTGACGAGCGGAATTTATGAACGTTATTTTATGCATGACAACAAACTTTATCATCATATTTTAGATCCTAAAACTGGTTATCCAGCCGAAACCGATCTTATTAGTGTAACCATCATTACCGCAAAATCTGTGGATGCCGATGTACTTAGTACTTATCTATTGATGCTTGGCGAACAAGGTGCTAAAACCTTTCTTTCAAAACATACTGATTATCAGGTTGTACTCATTAATCAAGAAAATAGGATTATCAAAGTGAACTTCTAAAAATTTTTTCTTGTCAGCTTATTTTCTGTATGTTATAATTTTAACGAGCGGTATTCATACAGAAACGGCATCAGATGAGAATGTGTCACTTTTAGGAGGTGTACACATGAAATTAGGAATTATTGGAACTGGACGCGTTGGTGTTTCCTTTGGAAAATACTTATCTTTATATGCTCCTAGCGTTCAACTGGTTGGCTACTATGGTAGAACAAAAGAACATGTTCTTGAAGCCTCCCACTTTACAAACTCTCAACCTTTTGAGACTTTATCCACACTGATACAGGCAAGCGATACCCTGATGATTGCAACCACTGATCATCAAATCAAGCACATTTGGGATTGTATGTTAAAAGAAGACATTACAAACAAACAAATCGGTCATTTCAGTGGCTCATTATCATCTGATATTTTTATCAACAAATCTAATAAAAATGTACATTGCGGTAGTATCCACCCAATGTATGCCTTCTGTGACAAATTCCAATCCTATCAACAAATGAATACGATTGCCCTTACAATTGAAGGTGACGATTGTTTTACAAAGTCTTTTCAACGTATTTTTTGTGAGACAAAGAATCCCGTTATTACAATCAATAAAGAGCACAAAGCCCTCTATCATACTGCTGCAAGTATTGCGAGCAATCACTTTATTGCGCTCTACTCCATCTGTGAGGATTTGTTTTATAGAGCAAATATTTCCGCAAAAGATACTTCCACTTTATTGGCTCCGTTAATTCTTCAGAATATGGAGAATGTATTCGCAAACGGAAGTGTCGCTTCCCTGACCGGCCCCATAGAACGCTGTGAACCATCTACTGTTTCAACACATATGGAACAACTTTCAACTTATGAAAAGCAAATATATCAATTGCTAGGTACTAAACTCTTAGAACTATCTAAAGAAAAAAATCCTACTCGGGATTATCAAGACATAGAAAGGATTTTAAAAGATGAAAAACACAGTGATTACCTTTAAAGAAGCAAAAACAAAGAATCAAAAACTTTCCATGCTGACTGCCTATGATTATTCCACTGCTAAACTCATTGATGAAGCTGGGGTCAACAGTATTTTAGTTGGTGATTCCTTAGGGATGGTATGTTTAGGTTACCCTGATACCCTTAGTGTAACTATGGAGGATATGATACATCACTCAAAAGCCGTAAGACGTGGTGTTAAAAATGCTTTGCTCATTACCGATATGCCATTTATGTCTTATCAAACAAGTGTCTATGATGCCGTCTGCAATGCCGGTAGACTCGTTAAAGAAGGGTATGCTGACGCAGTGAAATTAGAAGGTGGCATTGAGATTGTTGAGCAGATCAAAGCCATTACCACTGCTTCTATTCCAGTTTGCGGGCATATTGGGCTTACCCCTCAATCTGTTCATGCATTTGGTGGATATAAAGTCCAAGGAAAAGATGAAGCAAATGCGAAAAGACTTGTCAATGAAGCCAAAGCTCTTGAAGCAGCTGGGGCATTTGCAATTGTACTTGAGTGTGTTCCCGAAACACTTGCAACTTATATTACCAGCCAGATCTCCATTCCCACAATTGGCATTGGTGCCGGGCGAGGCTGTGACGGACAAGTTCTTGTCTATCAAGATATGCTTGGTTTGTTTTCAGATATTTCACCTAAGTTTGCAAAACTCTACAATGATCTTGGAACACAAATGAGAACCGCTTTTTCTCAATATGCAAGTGACGTTGCTTCTGGTGCTTTTCCAGAAGAATCCCATACCTTCAAAATGGATGACTCCATTATAGA
>CAZWNX010000026.1:0-2280 GCA_964635395.1 uncultured Lachnospiraceae bacterium | reverse complement strand
CGAGTGGGCTTTGTTCCAACTATGGGTTTTCTACATGAAGGACATGCTAGCTTAATTAGACGCGCTCGATCGGAGAATGATTTTGTGATTGTTAGTGATTTTGTAAATCCAACACAATTTGCTCCAACTGAAGATTTATCAAATTATCCACGAAACATCGAGAACGATAAACAAATCTGTGAAACTGCTGGTTGCGATCTTCTCTTTCATCCTGATGTACCCGAAATGTATCCTGAAGCTTCAACTACTTTTGTATCCTTGACTGGTCCTAGCGAAGGCCTTTGCGGGGCAAGTAGACCCACGCATTTTCGGGGTGTATGCACTGTCGTTGCCAAACTCTTTTTAATCACAGGCTGTGAACGCGCTTATTTTGGTGAAAAGGATGCGCAACAGTTGGCCGTTATTAAAAGAATGGTTCGAGACTTAAATTTTCCTGTCGAAATCGTTGGCTGTCCAATTGTCAGAGAGCCTGATGGACTTGCTATGAGCTCAAGAAATACCTATTTATCCAAAGAACAGCGAATAGCTGCACTCATACTAAGTCAATCTTTAAACAAAGCCAGGCAAATGATACAAGAAGGCGAACGCAATACTACTACAATAACAAACTGCATTACGCAAACCTTAGCTTCAGAACCATTGGCTAGAATCGACTATGTATCCATTGTAACTTTCCCAGATATTAAACCAGTCGAACTTTTAAGCAACGAAATACTAGTTGCAATTGCAGTTTATATCGGAAAAACACGATTAATTGACAACTTTATTTGGAATGAGGAGGAAACACTATGTTAGTTACAATGTTAAAAGGAAAAATTCATCGAGCAAAAGTTGTTCAAGCAGAGCTTCACTATGTTGGTAGTATTACCGTTGATCCACTTTTGATGGAAGCAGCGAATATTTATGAATATGAAAAAGTGCAGATTGTAGATGTCGAAAATGGAAATCGATTTGAGACTTACACAATCGCTGGTGAACCAGGTTCCGGTATGATTTGTCTAAACGGTGCTGCTGCAAGAATGGTACATACTGGTGATCACATTATTATCATGAGTTATTGTGAATTAGATGCTTCTTTGGCAAAAGAACATAAACCATACGTTGTTTTTGTCGATGAGAAGAATCAGATTGTGAATACCGCTCGTTATGAGAAATATGGTGTGCTCAGTGAGGACTGCTTATGCTAAATGGGAAAACAGTTGTTCTTGGTATTACTGGAAGTATTGCAGCATATAAAATAGCTGATTTGGTTAGCCAGCTTGTTAAGTTACGAGCTGACGTACATGTTATTATGACCGAGAATGCAACACATTTTATAAATCCAATCACGTTTGAAACCCTTACGAACAACAAATGCCTAATTGATACATTTGATCGCAATTTTGAATTCCATGTTGAACATGTAAGTTTGGCAAAAAAAGCAGATGTATTCATGATTGCCCCTGCAAGTGCTAACATCATTGGTAAAATTGCAAATGGAATTGCTGATGATATGCTTACGACAACAATCATGGCGGCAAAATGTAAAAAACTCATTGCTCCTGCAATGAATACAAACATGTTTGAGAACCCAATCGTTCAAGATAATATTTCCAAACTCATTCATTATGGTTACGAAATCATCGCTCCTGAATCAGGTCGACTTGCATGTGGGGACACGGGTTCTGGTAAGCTTGCTAGCCCTTCTCTTTTACTGTCTTACTTATTAAAAGAAATCGCTTTTTCGAAAGACTTGCTTGGTAAAAATATTCTTGTAAGCGCCGGGGCAACAAGGGAATCCATTGATCCTGTACGCTTTATATCCAACCACTCTACCGGTAAAATGGGCATTGCAATTGCAAATGCTTGCATGCTACGTGGAGCCAATGTCACTTTAGTAGGCGCCAATTTAGCTGTTAACATTCCAGCGTTTATAAACTTCATGCCCGTAACGGATGCTAAATCCATGTTTGACACAATCACTGCCATCAGCAATGAACAAGATATCATAATCAAAGCCGCTGCTGTTTCAGATTATACTCCTAGCGTATACTTTGATGAAAAAGTCAAAAAGAAAGATGCTGATTTATCAATTCCGCTTTCTAGAACAACTGACATATTGGCTTTTTTGGGTTCAAATAAACGTCCTAACCAGGTATTATGTGGCTTTTCAATGGAAACCGCACAGTTGATTGAAAACTCAAAGCAAAAATTAATAGCCAAAAATCTTGATCTGATTATTGCAAACAACTTAAAAACTCCTGGTGCTGGTTTTGGAACGGATACAAATATTGTGACACT
>CAZWNX010000025.1:17027-28239 GCA_964635395.1 uncultured Lachnospiraceae bacterium | reverse complement strand
TCAAGGGAATCATTAAGGACGATGTCAGTAGCTTTATATGGAAAGAAATGAAACGGTCTCCAATGATTTTGCCGATTATTGAAGAGGTTTAAGAGCGCATCTTTTGTAGAGTACAGGGAGTGTTTATTTACGACTATTATTTATGAATTATAAAAGTAGAGTGTGATAAGGATAGATTTCTTATCACACTCTACTTATTTATTTTGCAGGTAAAAACAGTTATAGATCCTTAATTTCACTATGCAATTCTTGTATCGATTTTACACTGCTATCCTCGTGGCTTTGTACATAGAGAATACCTTTTCCAGAGGCTCTAGCGCCAGCAATGGTAGTGACATAAGGAACTTTTGCTTTGATAGCAGCTTTCCTCAAATAGCTATCGTCATGAAGCGAATCTTTGCCAGATGGAGAGTTGATAATGAGATCCACCTCATTGTTTGTAATAACATCCAAAACATTTGGGCGACCTTCATACAGTTTCTTTACTAAGGTGGCAGGAATTCCGGATTCCTGAATGATTTTGCAAGTAGATCCGGTTGCAAGAATATCAAAACCAGCTTTATGATAGAGCTCTGCAATTTCTAGTAGCTCTGGCTTATCTTTTTGGTTTACAGAAATCAAAACCTTTCCTTTTAATGGAAGCTTCGTCTGAGTAGCTTCTTGAGCTTTATAAAAAGCTTCACCATAATAGGTTGAAAGACCTAAAACTTCTCCAGTTGAACGCATTTCAGGTCCTAGTACTGGATCAACTTCTGGGAACATGTTGAATGGGAAAACAGATTCTTTTACACCAAAGTATGGAACTACTTTGTCTTTTAAATTGACAATTGGTGAAGGTCTGTTTGTTATTTGTGAAGTAATAATGTCTGTAGCGAGTGGTACCATTTGGATATTGCATACTTTGGATACAAGAGGAACCGTTCTAGAAGCACGTGGATTTGCTTCGAGGACATAAACGGTGCCATTTTCAATTGCGTACTGCATATTCATTAGACCACATACATGCATTTCTTCGGCGATTTTTTTGGTATATTCTTTGATTGTGGCAACATTTTCTGGTGAAATATGAACGGATGGAATGATACAAGCTGAGTCACCAGAGTGAATACCAGCCAATTCAATATGCTCCATTACGGCAGGGACATACGCGAGGTTACCATCACTGATCGCGTCGGCTTCACATTCAAGTGCGTGGTTTAAAAAGCGGTCAATTAAGATTGGACGATCAGGTGTAACACCTACGGCAGCATTCATATAACCAACCATACTATCGTCATCATAGACAATCTCCATACCACGTCCACCTAGAACATAGGATGGGCGAACCATCACAGGGTACTCTATTTTGTGAGCAATAGAAAGAGCCTCATCAACAGTTGTTGCCATTCCTGCTTCTGGCATTGGGATTTCTAGTTTATCCATCATCGCGCGGAACTGATCACGGTCTTCTGCGAGGTCAATAACTGCCGGTGATGTACCAAGAATCTTAACACCGTATTTCTCTAAATCGGCAGCCAGATTAAGTGGTGTTTGACCACCGAATTGAGCAATTACACCGAGTGGCTTTTCTTTTTGATAAATACTTAAAACATCCTCGAGTGTTAATGGTTCAAAATATAGCTTGTCTGACGTGTCATAGTCTGTAGATACTGTTTCAGGATTACAGTTTACAATGATGGTTTCAAACCCAAGTTTCTTAAGTGCTAAAGACGCATGTACACAGCAATAATCAAATTCAATTCCTTGTCCTATGCGGTTTGGACCACCACCTAGAATCATAATTTTAGGTTTTTGTGTAGAAACTGGATTTTTATCTTCATCAATATTATAGGATGAATAATAGTAGGCACTGTCTTTGGTTCCACTCACATGAACGCCTTCCCAAGCTTCTTCGACACCAAGTGAGATGCGCTTCATGCGGATATCCACTTCAGGGATTTGAAGAACCTGACTTAAGTATTTGTCAGAAAAACCACTTTTCTTAGCTGAAATTAAGGCTTCGTCAGATGGAAGTGAACCTTTGAATTGCATAAGGGCTTCCTCTTCTTCAACAAGTTCTTTCATTTGTTCTATAAAGTAGTGTTTTTCTTTTGTGAGCTCAAAAATGTCATTCACAGTTGCCCCTTTTCGGAGAGCTTCATACATAATGAAGTGACGCTCACTAGAAGGGTCTACAAGCATGCGAAGGAGTTCATCTTTTGATTTAGAGTTAAAATCTTTGGCATACCCAAGACCATAACGACTAGTTTCTAGAGAACGGATTGCTTTTTGAAAAGCTTCTTTATAAGTTTTGCCAATGCTCATTACTTCACCAACAGCGCGCATCTGAGTACCTAATTTGTCTTCAACACCTTTGAACTTTTCAAAAGCCCATCTGGCAAATTTAATTACAATATAATCACCATCTGGAACATATTTATCAAGTGTTCCATACTTACCACATTCAATGTCTCTAAGATTTAAGCCGGCTGCTAACATGGCAGACACAAGAGCAATTGGAAAACCAGTTGCTTTTGATGCAAGAGCCGATGAGCGAGAGGTACGAGGGTTGATTTCAATTACAACGACACGATCTGTAACAGGGTCGTGAGCAAATTGAACATTTGTTCCACCGATTACTTTGACTGAATCTACAATGCGATAAGCCATTTCCTGCAAACGATCTTGCAATTCTTTTGAGATTGTAATCATTGGAGCGCAACAGAAAGAATCACCAGTGTGAATTCCAAGCGGATCAATATTTTCAATAAAACAAACAGTAATCATAGTTCCTTCGCTATCGCGAACAATTTCTAGTTCCAATTCTTCCCATCCAAGAATGGATTCTTCAACTAGTACTTGTCCAACGAGACTGGCCTGAAGCCCACGTGCGCAGACTACTTTTAACTCATCTTTATTGTACACGAGTCCACCGCCAGCACCACCCATTGTGTAGGCAGGGCGAAGCACAACAGGATATCCAAGGTGATCAGCAATGTTTAGTGCTTCATCAATGGTATAAGCAACCTCACTTCTTGCCATTTCAATACCAATCTCATTCATTGATTTTTTGAATTCAACGCGATCTTCACCGCGTTCAATTGCATCAACCTGAACACCAATGACTTGTACATTATATTGTTCTAAAATACCTTCTTTTGCTAATTCGGCACACAGATTAAGTCCAGATTGACCTCCTAAGTTTGGAAGAACTGCATCTGGTCTTTCTTTTGCAATAATCTGCTCTAGGCGATGTGTGTTTAATGGTTCAATATAAGTTGCATCTGCAACTTCAGGGTCGGTCATAATTGTAGCAGGATTGGAATTGACCAATACGATTTCGTACCCTAGTCCCCGTAAAGCTTTACAAGCTTGTGTACCTGAGTAATCGAATTCGCAAGCCTGGCCAATGATAATTGGTCCAGAACCTATAATTAGTATTTTGTGAATATCAGTCCTCTTTGACATAACGACTCTCCTTATAGTTTTATAGTTTGGAATTGTATACTATCTTGTCCATTTTATTACGATACGAATAAAAAAGCACGCATTATTTGCATATAATCGAATAATATAATAACTATAAGAACAATATAATGTACAAAATCAAACAAAACAAAGATTGAGAAAGGGATGAATTAGGCTAGCTTGAAAATCTGAACTTGATGATCAAGAGCCTGTGCTTGACCATGTAATTCCACGCTGGTGGCTAAAGTTTCCTCGGAAATGGCAGAAGTATTTTGTGTAATTGCAGCTACCTGGCTGATTTGTAGACTAACGTGTTTAATGTTAGTAGATTGTTCTTTTGTCGCAATGTAAATGGTATTAAGTGCACTTGAAATATCGTCGATTCCGGAGATGATAAGATCAAGGGATTTGGCATTTGAATCAACAATTTTCATGCCCTCGTCAACTTTATCAAGGGATATTTTAATGAGGTCAGCAGTATCTTTGGCTGCAATCGACACCTTGATTGCTAAATTGCGAACCTCCTCTGCAACAACTGCAAAACCGAGTCCATATTTACCAGATTGTGCGGCTTCAACGGAAGCATTCAATGAAAGAATATTCGTTTGAAAAGCAATATTGTCTATAATGGAAACTTGTTCAAGAGCACCTTGGGATAATGATTTGCTCGAACTCGAAACCTGCTCAGAACTTGTGTTGACTTCGCAGGAAGCTGCAGAAATATTATATAAAACTTTATTAAAACGTTCGCCCAGGGTATTAAAGGCAGAAGCTAGGGCGCGCAGTTCATCACGACTAGCAATTTCAACTTTGGTTGTTAAGTCGCCAGTAGCCATCTTTTGTGTTGCGGTTTCTAGTGTTGTAAGAGGACTAAAGATTTTCGAGCATAAGATCCAGACTAGAAATGAAAAGCATAGAACACCAATCGTAATAAATAAGATCAAATTTGTGCGAAAATCATTTGCCATTTTATCGTAGAGGGTATTCGGTACTCCAACATATAGAATTCCAATAATGTTGTGGTTTGAGTCAATAATTGGCTCATATACAGTTTGATTCCAAGTACCAACAACATTTGCTTTACCAACATAGGTTTCGCCTTTTTTAAGAACAATATTGCCTACTTCTTCGGAAATCTGTGTATTGATTGCACGAGTTCCATCGGCCTGGATGACATTTGTTGCTATACGAGTATCTTGTTGGAAGATCGTAACGGTATCACCGGTGAGTTCGCCTATTTCATCGACAAAATCAAATTGATTATTGAAGAGATAGTCTCCTTTATAGAGATTCCCATCAATCAGCTGCCAGTCACCAGGATACCTAGCATTAATTAAAGTGCGAGTGAGGGCTAAATCACTATGTAACTTAGATTGGGCAGAGGCAATGATTTTGCTTTTCATCTGAGAAATAGAGTAAGTACCAGTGATAACAGATAGAATAATAATCATGGACATAAATAGTAGAATCATTTTGTATCGTAATTTCATAATGTTCTGCACCTCCGTTTAAATATTATTATTTTGAGCATAGCACAGAGCATTGTCGGACTACAATATCTGGGGAAGGTAAGCGAAAAGTTTGTTAAAAATGACATCTCCATAGTTGCATTTGATGCTTTTATTAGGACATGAACAAATACTTTCAACAAAAAAATCTATATTTGAAAATTAGAGCATAGAAAATATATAAAAAATGAGAAAAGTTATTGACATATGCTCATATCGAAGTATACTGAGTATAGTTATTAACATATGCCCATAATGAAAAGGAGAATAATAAAAGATGAAGATACTAGTATCAGCAACGGGAGAATCAAAGGAAAGTTTGTTAGACAAGAGATTTGGAAGGTGTGAATTTTTTCAGATTTATGATACGGAAAGTGATTCGTATAAAGTTATTGAAAATAGTGGTCTAGATGCATCGGGCGGGGCTGGAATCAAAGCTGCAGGGCAGGTTATTGAAGAAAAAGTGGATATCGTAATTACCGGGAATTTAGGACCTAATGCATATGAGTTGGTTGAGAAAGCGGGAATTAAGGCATATAGTTGTGAAGTTGTAATGGTTTCAGAGGCTGTAGAGTTATTTCAAAAAAATGTATTGCAAAGAATTTCAAATGCTGGTAACGCCCATCACGGAATGTAGGAAGTGGGCTGCAAATATGAAAATTGCTATATTGAGTGGAAAAGGTGGGACTGGGAAAACGACGGTTTCAACAAATCTAGCGCGAGCATTGAATGTGAATTACATAGATAGTGATGTTGAAGAACCAAACGGCTTTATTTTTTTGAATCCAGACATTTCATCGATTCAAGAAGTGGTGGTTGAATATCCAGTGATTGATCAAGAAAAGTGTTCACTTTGTGGCGCATGTGTAAAAGCATGCCAATTTAATGCACTCGCTAAGGTGGTAGATGAAATCATTGTGTTCGAAAAATTATGTCATGATTGTGGGGTTTGCAAGATTGTGTGTGACACGGGTGCATTAGTTTATGAAAAGAGGCCTATAGGGAAAATTGAAAGTGGAAACGTGAAGGAAATAAAGTGCGGTAGGGGTATCTTGAATGTTGGAGAGCCAATGGCGGTTCCAATCATTCGAAATTTACTTGAAAATCTTTCGAATGAGGATTATTTGATTGATTGTCCACCAGGAACTTCTTGTAATGTTGTGAATGCTTTAAGGTATGCGGATGCAACAATCCTTGTTACAGAGCCTTCGGAATTTGGGTTGCATGATTTGAGAATGGCCATAGAATTAGTAAAACTGTATAACATACCCTTTGGAGTTATCATTAATAAAGATGATGGTAAAGAGAACATAATAAAATCATATTGTAAAGATAATGAAATTTTGTATTTGGGAGCAATTCCTTATAGTATGGAGGCTGCTGTGTTATACTCTAATGGAAAAATGCTTTATGAGGATGCCACTTATAAACCAGTGTTTGAGCAAATATCGGCTGAAATTAAGGGGGTGTTTGCATGGAGATAGCAGTGCTAAGTGGAAAAGGTGGGACGGGAAAAACAACCGTAGTTGCAGCCTTGTCCGAACTTATTGAAAATGTTATAAAAATAGATTGCGATGTAGATGCGCCTAATTTATATCTTTTTTATAAAGGGAAAGATTTTGAAAAGAAGGGATTTTATGGTGGTAAAAAAGCTATTATTCAGAGGGAACTATGCGTTCAATGTGGAGTGTGTGATAAAACATGTAAATTTGGTGCTATATCAAATGCAACAATAAATCCGTTTCTGTGTGAGGGGTGTGGTGCATGTGTACTCATTTGTCCAAGGGAAGCAATTCGATTAGAAGATGAAAAAACCGCAGACACCTATATTACAACAACCGAAAAAGGAATTATTTCTAGAGCAATTATGGGGATAGGGAGTGATGGATCAGGTAAGTTAGTGACTGAATTAAGGAAGAATGCAAAATCTTTTGTGACGCAAGACGTGGTTACTATTTTGGATGGTTCGCCTGGAATCGGCTGTTCTGTGATTGCTTCTATAACGGGTGCAGATATTGCGCTTATTGTTACAGAGCCTACGAAATCAGGATTAGATGATATGAAGAGGATTCTAAAATTGGCAGAGCGTTTTGATGCAAAGCCAATGATTTGCGTTAATAAGTATGATATTAATTTGGATATGACAAAGCAGATTGAAGAGTATGCAAAAGAAAAGTCGATAGCTGTTGTAGGTAAAATTCCGTTTGATAACTTTGTAATGGATTCGGTTAATAAGTTGAAACCCATAACGGAATTTAAAGATAGCATTGCTCGAAAAGCTATTGAAGAGATGTGGATACAAATACATGTTTATATTGAACGAAACAAATAAAAATTATGTTAATAATGGAGGACTAAGAGATGAAGGTTGTAATAGCGACAGAAGGAAGTATTGTAAGTGCACATTTTGGTCATTGCGAAGGATTTGCAATGTATGAAATAGAAAATGAACTGGTGAAAAGTAAGAGATTTATTGCAAACCCTGGTCATAAGCCGGGATTTTTGCCAGTGTTTTTAAAAGACCAGAACGCAGATGTGATTATTGCAGGGGGAATGGGACAAGCAGCGAGTGACTTATTTGTTGAAAATGGAATTGAAGTATTCGTTGGTTTAAAAGGTGAAGCAGACTTAGTGGCAGAACAATATGCAAAAGGTCTCTTAAAATCAACTGGTTCAGTTTGTACAGAACACCACCACTAATTGTATGCAAAAACCTAGCCAAGAAGGGATTACAAAGATGCTTAAGATAACAACATTGATTGAAAACACGGCTGACGAAGAAAATAAGTTAATGAATGAGCATGGATTGTCATTATACATAGAAGTGGATGGTCTTAATATATTGTTTGATACAGGACAAAGTGGAGCATTTATTGATAATGCTATGAAATTAGGGAAAGACTTAAATTGTTTAGACTATGTATTGATTAGCCATGGACATTATGACCATAGTGGTGGACTAAAAACATTTGTCGAATCAACAGAACATCATCCAACAGTTATTGTCGGAGATGAATTTTTTAAACCAAAATATAAAACTATCGACACACAAAGCACAAAATTCATAGGAAATGCTTTTGATGAACAGTTTTTACTAGAACGTAAAATACCACTCATAAAAATAGAGGAGAATAGGTATCATTTATCTGAACATGTTATTATATTTCATCATTTTAACAGGAAGAATGATTTTGAAGAAATCAACAAAAAATTTTTTATAATTGACAAGGATAAGAATATTACCGATACTTATTCTGATGAGATTGTGCTAGGAATCGTAACCGCAAAAGGATTAGTAGTGATAGTTGGATGTTCGCATTTTGGAATTGTGAATATATTAAGGACAATTGAAGAAAGAATGGAAATGCCGATTTATGCAGTAATTGGTGGAACACATCTAATAGAAGCGGATGAAGAACGAATACAAAAAACAGTTGATGCTTTTCATGAAATGAAGATAGGTTTTATAGGGGTATCGCATTGTACAGGGGAGTTGGGTGTGCAACGAATAACATCAGAGTTTCCCAATCAATTTAAGTATAATAATACGGGCAATATAATTATGATGGAGGAGTAAGTGATGGCGAGACCAACAAAATTAAGAAAAATTGACAATTTACCTACGATTCAGTATTTTGTACCCTCTTCAACTAGAATTCAAGGTGGACCAGAGAATGTTTTAAAGCTTGAAGAGTTAGAGGCAATTCGCTTAAAAGATCTTGAGGGGCTAGAGCAAGATGAGTGTGCGGAGCGAATGCAAGTATCAAGACCAACATTTCAAAGAATTTTACTAATTGCTAGAAGCAAAGTTGCGGATAGTTTGGTTAGCGGAAAAAGCATAGCTATTGAAGGGGGACATTTCACCAGATACATATGTTTAGTAAAGTGTATGGATTGTGGAAAAATATGGGAAGAAAGTTATGAAAATCTTGAAAAATTGAAAAATGGATTGTATGGCTGTTCAGATTGTAGTTCGACCAAAATTACATGTATAAATAGTTGTAAAGGCAAGTTCTGCAGCAATGGTTGCCATCGAAGGGGAAGAAGGGGCGTCAATGAAGTTGGGGAAGTATTGAATGGAAATGATGAATGAAAAGAGAGTGTGATGTATGTACGATGAGTATTCGGACAAAGTGATTGAACATTTTATGTCTCCTAGAAATGTAGGAAGTATGACGGATGCAGATGCCGAAGGAAGTTATGGAGATCCTGAGTGTGGGGATTATCTAACCTTTTACATTAAAGTAGATGAGAATCGAATAACGGATATTCGATTTTTGGTTTTTGGATGTGTGGCAGCTGTTGCAACAAGTAGTATGACAACTGAACTAGTTAAAGGGAAAACTCTAGAAGAAGCTATGGGTATTACAGATAGAGACATTACTGATGCACTTGATGGATTACCAGATCATAAGCTTCATTGCTCGGTTTTGGGAGCAGATGCATTAAAGAATACAATTATCAATTACTATGATAATAAAGTATTTGGGAATGAATTAATTTGATAAATGGAAGGCATTAAGGTGGTCATTGTGGAAAACAATAAAGCGCATTCGGAGTTGGCAAAGGCGTATTTTAAAGAAGGGTATAATTGTGCCCAGTCTGTGTTTTTAGCATTTCATGAAGAATGCGGGTTGGATTTTGAAACGGCTCTGAAAATGAGCTCTTCTTTTGGCGCAGGAATGGGACGATTGAGGGAAGTGTGTGGTGCTGTTTCGGGAATGTTTATGGTAGCTGGAATATTGTACGGTTATACGGATCCCAAAAATCATAAAGCAAAAACGGAGCACTATCAAAGGATTCAGTACCTTGCTAAAGAATTTGAAGATCGGAATCATTCTATTATCTGTAGAGAATTATTAGGACTAAAACCTGGCAAGGATAAACCGGAACCTGAGTTAAGAACCTCTGAGTATTATAGAAAAAGACCATGTGCTGATTTGGTTGAAATGGCAGCTGATATTATGGAACAGTATATTGAAAATAATAATTAGTCGATGGGAGTAAATAAAAATGGAAAACAAAAAAGAATGTGCAGATGGCACTTGTACAAAGGAGTCTTGTGCAAATTGTGAGCACAGTAAGAATGTAGAAGAAAGAAATAAGGATATGCATGAAGATTTAAATCAATACAGTTCAATCAAGAATGTCATTGGTGTGGTGAGTGGTAAAGGAGGAGTAGGTAAATCCTTTGTAACAGCAATGTTAGCAGTATTGATGAGACGAAAGGGGCTTAAAGTTGGAATTCTAGATGCTGATATAACAGGACCATCTATTCCTAAAATGTTTGGTGTGAAAAGTAAGGCACGAGGAAGCGAACTTGGAATCTTACCAGAGTTAACAAACAATCAAATTAAAGTAATGTCTGTAAATCTTTTGTTGGAAAAAGAGGACGCGCCAGTGATCTGGAGAGGGCCTATTTTAGCAAATACTGTTAAACAGTTTTGGACAGATGTAGTGTGGGAGGATTTAGACTATTTGTTGATTGATATGCCACCGGGGACAGGAGATGTACCGCTCACGATATTTCAGTCGATACCATTGGATGGAATTGTTATTGTTACATCTCCACAAGATTTAGTATCGCTTATTGTTAAGAAGGCATACAATATGGCACTAATGATGAGTATTCCAGTACTTGGATTTGTTGAAAACATGAGCTATGTAAAATGTCCGGATTGTGGGAAGAAGATTAACTTGTTTGGTGAAAGTAAGTTAGACTCTATTTCTCACGAAATGGGAGTGGATATACTTGGCAGAATTCCCATTGATTCGGCGATGGCGACACTGGTTAATGAGGGGAGATTTGATTCGTTTAAAGGGGATTATCTAGAGGATGCAGTTGAACGGATTTTGAGTTGGAAGGCTTGAATTTGGAATATAGTGTAAATCTAGTTATTTCTTATTACAATAGAAAACACCGCCAAGAATCCCTTTTTGTGGATGATTCTAGGCGGTGTTTTAGGACTATTTTTTCCCCTTTTGAGAGTTATCATTAGGTGCATTTGCACCTGGATCTACATTTGCATCAGGAGTAGCAGGTGGTTGTGGGTCTGTTTTTTGAGAATTATTACCTTTGGATGGAGTTTCCACTGGCTTTTCTTTCTTTTCAGTCTGATCAGATTTACCATTATTTTCCGTATTCTTATTTTTTTCTTGGTTTTTAGTATCATTACCAGGAATTTGTTCTGCTTCTTTATTTTGTTCTTTGTTCTGTTCTTTGTTCTGTTCTTTCATTTGATCTTGATCTTTTTCTT
>CAZWNX010000025.1:0-16927 GCA_964635395.1 uncultured Lachnospiraceae bacterium | reverse complement strand
TGTTCTTTGTTCTGTTCTTTGTTCTGTTCTTTCATTTGATCTTGATCTTTTTCTTGATCTTCTGCTTCAGTGTCTAAGCTTTTTTTGTCATCTCTGAGTTGTTCTTTGTATTCTTTTGTTTTTGCCATGATTTCTTTCACTGATTTTTGAAGCCATTCTGTTTTATCAATGGTTTCTTCACTGTCAGAAGAAGCGGCAATCATTTTCTCTACCAAATTCAACTTACCAGGTGTGACGCCAAGCTCACGAGCTTGTGCAACACGTTTTGCACCAACTGCTTCGGTGATCACGTTAGCTTCTTGTTCTCCTTCTGCAATTGTTTCATTTGCAACGTCTTCCAAATCTTTTGCAAGTTTTTCTGCTTTATCATCACTTTCAGAAGATGTTGCAATAATAATTGCATTGTCAAGGACGCCATTATCTAGATATCCAGCATCTGATAATTCATCAATCGTTAATGAAATAGCATTCTCGATACTCTTATGTTTCAAATTTTTAAGTGGGATGTTTTCCATTATTTGCGTTCCATCATCATTTACACCTTTGGCAGATAACACCCGGTCAAAACGATTGATTGAGTATTCAATGGATGGATTTACATCTAAACTGACATAAGTATAGGGTGTGTAGTAGGCGTATGCGCTAACACCAAATGCGGCTATAGCACATGCTACTGCGGCGGTTAAAGCTAGTTTTTTCTTAACTTGTGTGTTCAATTTCATTGGAATTGGAACCTCCTGTCCGATTTGATAGTGTTTGTTCATTATTTTAACAACAGTTCCATCATCGGAAAGCACAGCGACGAAATGATTCCTGATCTCTACGACAATACCTTTCATGCTACACGCCTCCCTTTCTAATAAATGACAGATAATCAGCTAACATTGGATAGTCTCCAGAAAGTATAATAACTGCTGCTACTATATACTTACGATGGTGTTCCAATAATTTTCGGGGTAGGTTTGTATTTTTTTGAATTATTTTTATGGGTAGACGTTTTGTGCATCTCATTTCGCCTACAATTAGAGGAGTCTCTAAAATATATAAGACTGCTTTTTTGCAGGATTCTTTTGTTTTTAACGATTTTGGTGAACAGGTAGTCAGTGAAAAGAATGAAAACCCATAGTCCGAAAAAATTGCATTCACTGCTTCAATCTCATCCTTTATGCGAGTATCCGTTTGTGTTGATGTTTTTTTGGGTTATTTCAACCGTAATCTCATGATTGTCTTCCATATCTTGATCAGATCCAAAAACATTTGGATTAACGGGCATTTCCAACGCCCATTTTTGATTTGTACGGTAATAATCTATTAAATTTCGTTTCATAATTAATTCAGAGTAAGGTAGGAAAGCTCCTTTATGAATATCATAGGATTTTACTGCATTTGAAAAAGCAACAAGTGCAATGGACCATTCATCGTCACTTGTTGTAATATATTTATGGGTTGTTCGATAAGCACAGTTGATAATAAATTGCTTGTGTTTAGAAACAAATTGAGTAAATAAAAGTTCATCGTTAGCAGCAAGGATTGCTTCGTCATCAATACTTCTCATTAGCGGCCTCCTAGAATTGTTATTTACCATTATAGCATATTTTTATACAATCTTCATTTCATGATTCTGAAAGATAATAGCCTCCTTGTTACGAATAGGAATCAAATGGAGCTGCTTTTCGTAATCGCTAACTATTTTATCTACGATTTTTGTGAATGGAAAACTTTTAAAATGTGGCAGGGGACTAAATTCAACCAAACTTAAACCAGTGTAATTTGTGAGCAAGGGTGCTTTTTCAACACGATCCATTTTTTGAACATATTCAATGTTTGAAGAAGTAATGATTGCGCCAGCAGATTCTCCGATATACAGTTTGCCAGAATGAACTTCGCTTAGAATGAGTTGGTCAGCACCGGTTCGTATAAGCTCTTGCATTAGATAAAACGTATTTCCGCCAGTAATATAAATAAAATCATTATACTTTATTTTATGTTCTATTTCTTCTGCGGTTGCAGTGCTTAATTCGAGTTCGTCAATGATTAGCCCTAGTTTTTCGAGTGACTTTCTGCCAGCAGATACATAAAAAGTAACTTCTTCAACAATGCTGGCTGTAGGAATAAAAGTCACTCGTTTACCAATTAAATACGTTTCGAAATTTGCAAATTGTTTTGCGACATCTTTGAATGAAGATGCTAAAAATAGTTTAATCATATCGTTTCGCTCCTTGATTAGATTGTAAAATTGTTGAAAGTTATTACAAATATACTATATAAAGGTGTCATTTCATGATACTATTAAAAAAGATATTAATTATGTGCTTACAAAGGAAGTGATCAAATAAATAAATCAGAACGAATGAATGACTTATTACAGTATCTAAATGATAAAAACACATTTCAACTGAGAGATATAATGCGGCGTTATAACATATCAAGAAGTACTGCGATTAGAGACATTATGTCACTAGAAAAAATAGGAATGCCACTTTATTCAAAGCAGGGTAGGAATGGATGTTACAAAATCCTTCAAAATCGGCTGCTATCTCCCATTATATTTGACATGGATGAAGTATCCGCATTATATTTTTCCATGCTCACATTACGTGCATATGAATCAACACCCTTTCATCTGAGTGTAGAAAAATTGAAACGGAAATTCGAGTATTGCCTTTCACCTGAAAAAATAGAGTATCTAAAGAAGGCGGAGAACGTTTTTCGACTAGGAACAATGACGCAAAATAGTCATTGTGAATTTTTAAAAGACATTTTTAAATTTGCAGTTTATGAAAAAGCATGTGAAGTGACTTATCAAAGCGGTGAGAAAGAAAGACGCTATATTCTTCAGTTTATCGATATTTCAGCAAGCTTTGGACAATGGTATGTAACAGGATATAATTTAGTCACTCAGAAAATACAAATATTTCGATGTGATCGAATTCTTAGGCTAATCGAAAACACTGAGTTTCAGACGAAGCCAATCCAAGAATTTAAAGATTATGTCAACCAACATATGAAACATCCGGATGCTGTTGAGTTTGAGATACAGGTATCAAAAAAAGGTGTTGACCATTTCTATAAAGAAAATTATCCATCAATGAGCTTAAACACTGTAAATGACGAGTACAGAATTTGTGGGTTCTATCATGCAAATGAGGAAACCTTTATTGCGGACTATTTTGTTCGATTTGGAGAAAGTATTTTGAATATTTACCCGAATGAATTAGCGGAGCTTATCGTTAAGAGATTAAGGTCATTGCAGACACATTTTTTACAGATGAGCAGTGGGGTGAATTGTGACTTGGATAAGTTGATTCAAAATAAAAAATATCGATGGGATGAGGAGTGAAGCGTATGTCAAAAACACCTGTTTTATTTATCGGACATGGATCGCCAATGAATGCAATGGAAGACAATCAGTACTCAAGAACTTGGGTGGAAATATCAAAGCATATTCCAAAGCCAGATGCTATATTGTCGATTTCTGCGCATTGGTATACAAAGGGTACAAGAATTATGAATGAAGAAAACCCAAAAACGATTTACGATATGTATGGCTTTCCCAAAGAATTGTATGATGTGACTTATGATGTAAAAGGTGCGCCAGTAATAGCGCAGACTTGCAAACAATTGATTACAAGTGATACAAGTTACGATAATACATGGGGAATTGATCATGGAACGTGGTCTGTGCTCGTGCATATGTATCCAAAGAGAGATATTCCAGTATTTCAAATTAGTATTGATCGAGATGCCACGATGGAGGAACATTATAGAATTGGGAAAGAGTTGGGTGCTCTAAGAGAAAAAGGGGTGTTGATACTTGGCTCTGGAAATATTGTCCACAATTTGAGACTGGTTGATTGGAACCAAGTGGGAAAAGGATTTGATTGGGCACATGAATTTGATGATTACATCTACGACAATATTACTCAAAAGAAACGAGATGCAATACTGAACTATGAAAATGCTGGAGAATGCGCGCGGTTAGCAGTACCTACAAGGGATCATTTTTTACCGCTTCTATATACATTAGGAGCCACCGATTTAGAGGATTGCGTTCGGGTGTATAATAAAGTAGGAGAACTAGGATCATTAACCATGACCTCTTATTTGTGGGAGTAATGCGGATTATAGACTATCAAAATATAAGTATCAGTGGTACAATAATACTATATTTGTTACGCGACTATAAATGAGAGGGTGCAATCTATGACGAGAATTAACCATCATCAATATGAAGAAATATTTCGAGAAGAGTCCATTAGGAGTGAAAAAATACATTGGCAATTACATTGGTTTTTGTATGGAATCATATTAGTATTATGCATGATTGTATATTTTGTACAAGGCAGAGAAGTTGGTAAATATGGAATTATATTGTCGGTCGTGAATCTGATGTACAACTCTGTAATTTCGATTTTTATATTGAAAAAGAAACATATGCCATGGAATGGATATGTAATGGTTACGATTAATATAGTGAGTTTATCCATTTATAATTTTTTGGATGGTTATTTCATTTCACCATTGGCACCTGTTACTACGGCGGCAATCATGCTTTACTCTGTGATAATATTTTTAGCATCGCTACGCATGGATAAGAAATTGATTATTTGGGCCACGGTTTTTTCGGTACTATGTATGGACGGATTGTACTTATTTTTTTATAAAAGTTTTGATCCTGCAATCGCAGGTGAAATTGTATCGGCAGATCCATTGGGGCAGTTTTACCGAACCGTATACCTAATTTTATCAGGAGGATTAATGTATCAGGTTCCTAAAACCATGTCGAGAATTTTAAAGACCCAGGAGCGCATAGCCAAGGAGAGTCTTGAAAATAAGAAAATTGCTCAAAAGGATGCGTTGACAGGTGCCTATAGCCGTTCATATTTGGATAAGTATCTTGAAAACAGTATTGAGTTAGCACAAACTTATCACCATAAGTTTGCATTGTTTTTCATTGATTTAGATGGTTTTAAACAGTTAAACGATTCATTGGGACATAATGTTGGTGATTTTGCATTAAAATCAGTTGTGAAAGATCTTAATAATGTGATTAGGGATTCAGATATTGTAGCCAGGGTGGGTGGAGATGAATTTGTCGTAGTTGTGTCTCCATTTCATACAGAGTGTAAAAATAGTGGATTTGGAAATCGAATGTTAGATGCAATTTGTCAAACAAGAACTTTTGAAAATCAAGATATTACAGTTTGTGCCAGCATTGGAGGAGCACTTTTTCCAGATGACGCAACTACGTCCAAACAACTTATGAAATGTGCAGATGCAGCAATGTATGAAGTGAAAAAATCAGGAAAAAGAAATATAAAATACTATGAAAAAGAATCAGCTGAGTAAAATGTCAAAAAAACTTAATGGTGAATGTTTTTGCGAGGGGGATCTCTATGGAACAGTGGTACATATTACGCAATCAACAGCAGTTTGGACCATATACAGTGGAACAAATGTTGCAGATGGCGTCGCGAAACCAACTTTATCAAGGAGATTTATATGCGCCGGTAGGTGGGAAGTGGATGCCTTTTGAGCATGTATTTCCAATATGGAACAAACCAAGAAATAGCCAGCGTCCACCAAAGAAGAGTCATGGATGTCTGATTTCTTTTCTAATCGGTTTGATAATCTTTGTTGTATTGAGTGTAGGAACAGCATCCATCCTTTTGTTAACGCACAAGAGCAATCATCTTAAGTTTGGAAGAAGACATAAAGAAACAACAATGTCAGTACCCCAAAGCGGCGGATCTATTACAGTTGATGATAGTACGAGTGAAATTGATGGTTTTGCAATCGTTGTTCCCGAAAATGCTTATCCGAAGGACAAACAGTTTGAAATATCCACTACGCAGATAAAGGATTCAAATTTCCCAAGTAATTTTCAGCCAATCACGCCTCTGATAACCATTGATAATGGGCATGAATTTGCGGATGAACCAATGACGGTTACGATTCCCATTGAAAAGACGGACGAACAGTTTGCCATGGGATTTTATTACGATAAGAAGACTGGGGAATTAGAAGGAATTCCATTCTCAGATTTGTCAAATGACAGTATCACGCTTGTAACGTGTCATTTTTCGGATATTCTGGTTGCTGTTACAGATCGTGAAGCGTTGATGAGTCTTGAGATTGATACTGGTTTTGTACCAGGTTATGATGATTGGCAGTTTGCAAATTATGGTTCGTGGATTGCGCCAGGTGGTCACTGCGCAGGGCAGGCAATTTCTATGACTTGGTATTTTACAGAAAAATACCAAGGGGCTGGTGAACGCCGATTATATGGAAGATATGATAACAATAAATATGGTTATGGGACTATTGATTTTCAGGACGATGATTCACTTGGTTATCGCTTTGCATCCGTCATACAAGATGCGATTTCGTTTGATTCATATAGCAGGACATTCCAAAAATATGTAGTGAATAGGGACGCATATGATACGTATTGTGCATTTGCGTTTTCGATGCAGATGACTGGGGAACCACAATATTTGTCGATACGAGGAAATTATACAAAAGATGGTAAAACATCCAATGTAGGACATGCAATTACAGTGTATAAAATTGACAAAGGAGTTTTGTATGTTGCCGATCCAAATACACCAGGGCAGGGGAACCGTACAATAGCATTCGGGAATAATTCATTTGCAAACTATTATTCGGGCATAAACGCTACGCAAATTACGGAAGAGGGCGAGATTACATTCAATGAGATGTACTATTATGCAAAAACATCCATGATTGATTATGCTACGATTGCCAACTACTATAAACAAGTTGAAGATGGAACCATTGGATCTGGAAAATTTGTTGATTACACGATTGAAAGACTTGTCAAAATTGATCCTGTTACGAATGTTGAGACATGGGAACCAGTGAAAGAGGAATATAAACTATCGACAGAAGATACTACGAAAGTAAGTCCTAATTTGGCGGGTAAGATGGTATTTCGTGTGAAAGGAGCATATAGCAACATTGCCACACTACCGTATTCAGGGTTGAACCCAGTTAAAGAACTAAGTGGGTACTCTCTCTTAGGAAGCCAAGGCTATAAGAAGTATACGTTGGATTTGGAAAAAGGAATGAATC
The DNA here is from genome assembly GCA_964635395.1 of uncultured Lachnospiraceae bacterium. GTDB lineage: Bacteria > Bacillota > Clostridia > Lachnospirales > Lachnospiraceae > CAZWNX01. Next base: position 9,832 of record CAZWNX010000025.1, on the reverse strand, counting down.
ATTTTGGAATTTATACAATGATTGTTATAGCGGGTACGAATGGGGCTAGTGAAAGTCAATACTATAACGATTTCAAGAGAATCAAGGTAATCTATGATCAGGTCGTTGAACTAGAGTTTGAAGATCAACCATATACAGTGATCCAAGATATAGAGACGGAGTTTGAAGCAAACTGTTCAGGCACCCCTTCAGGGACAGTGTTTCAGTGGGATTTTGGAGATGGGACACAACTGCTAGAAACAAAAGGCCCAAAAGCAAAGCATGTTTATGAAGAACCAGGTGATTATGCAATTACACTGAAACTTATTAGTACAAAGGATAGTACGGAGTTAGCAGAAGCCACAGCAGGTCTAACGGTAACCGAATTATATGGTATGTGGGATATGAAATATACCATTGAAGATGCAGGATCCATAGACTATATTATTAATTTCTTCATGAAAATGTTTATTGGTATCTTTGAACAGATTTTGGGTGAAAGCGCGGGTCAGGTGCCCGAGGTATCCATTGAAGGAACGGTGGTTCATTGTAACATGATGATTCATCCGCCTGAGACGCAGGGTGGTACCATACGCATTCAAGTTCAACAATTGAGTTCAAGTACTGATTTTGTTGAAGTCAGCGAGGAAATATGGAATGGTATTGCTAAAATTGAGGAACAGGATATTAAGATTACGATTACTTCCGAAGGACAGGATGTAGGATTTAACTTTACTGGAAAGCTTGATGAGTTCGGAATGAATGGCAAATATAATGCGGTTGTTATGTCTGGATCATTTGAAGCTACGCACCAGTAAGTTGCCATATAGAATTCGAAAAGAATCATCTAGCGTACTAGATGGTTCTTTTCTTGGGTTTGTTTGACGAAAAACCCATAATTGTGATATAGTATTATGAATTTTGCAATTATTTTGAGGCTTGTTTTACAATATGCTGGGATAAAAAGGAGCAAGAGTGTGAAAAAAACAAAGGCAATGAATTTTTTAAAAGAACGTATTCATTTAAAATCAATAATAATACTGGTGCTTTCGATTATGATGATTGCTTTTATTCTATATAAGTCTAATCAGGCCTTTGAATATAAAACTGACACATTTCCAATCACAGAAGCGTATGCACTTGAGAATGATGAAGTATATCAACAGTCAATTCCTTTTGTAGAAGGGAAGTTGCAGTCTTTTTCATTAAAGATGGCTACTTATGGAAGGGTAAACAAGGGGAGTTTGCAAGTGGCTTTCTATCAAAACGATGTCCTTGTTCAACAATGGTCTTATCAGACAGAGTTGTTGGTAGATGATGCATATCAAGAATTTATGCTAGATCATACAGTAGCGATGTCGAAAAACGACAATTACTATATTACGGTGATAAATCAATTCGATGGGGAAAATAATATTGCAATGTATACCTCTAATGCAGGTCATTCCCTTTCTACTAAGACCTCCGGAAATCTAAATCGTACAGCATGTTATCAGCTTATACTTGAAAATAGTAAAATTAAGAATCAACTAACGCTTCCATTTGTTGGAGCATTTCTAGTGTTGACTATGTTCGCCTTACTCTTTATTGATTTTCGAAAATACAGTTTATTAAAATTGGTAGTATACGCAGTCATTGGGTTTGTAATGATTGAGATTGTTTCTGTGGATTTATTTCAACAAATTAGAACCGATGTTGCTGGAAAGCCACTCGTAAAAAGTGCTCATTATCAAACAATAGAGCCAATGGGGACGATTAAGGCTACGTTTGATACAAGGGATAAGGATTTTACTGCACTTGAATTTATGGTATCAAAAGATTCACCTAATTTGATGGGGGTTCGACTTGTTAATGCGGATACCAATATAGAGTACATCAATCGCGATGTATTAGAAGGCGAAGTGACTGAAACCAAGTATGATGGAAAAATTATTCGTATGAATGCTCTGGGAACAGATGCAGGCTCTGCATTTATAGCGGGAAAATATAATGTTTATATTACAAACAAGGATTCTGCAAGATTAGTAAATGTAAACGTGATTCAAAATAAAGATGGAAAGACTTCGTTTAATTACGCTTTGCGTGAGTCGTTTGGAATTGGGTATGTGGTTGCTGTGATTGTACTTATATTAATTGGAATTTATATTCTTGTAATTCTCATTTATACGAATAGAAATACATTTAAGGTGGAACAATTCTTTCTGTGTTCTGTTATTCCGTTAGCACTGATTTACCTGACATTAATGCTTCCTTGGAGTGCGCCTGACACAGATTCGCATTATAGAACGACGTACCGTTATTCAAACATATTTCTTGGCTATGAGCCAAAGGATGAGTGGATGGAACGTGCAGATGATTCTGCAATTTATATGCAAATGTACGGGATGTCGAATCCGGATGTACAGGATTATACTTCTGTATTTAAGAGTGTATCTGGCAAAGTTGAACATTCAGAGGATGTAATGACAACCTGTTATAGCTATATGAATTGCTATTCAATACTGAATTACTTGCCACAGGTAATTGGAATTACGATTGGAAGGCTCTTAGGATTAGGAACAATCTTGATGATTTATCTGGCGCGAATAATGATTGTCATCGCCTATATATTAGCATGCTATCATGCAATCAAAATAGCGCCTGTTGGTAAAATTATGTTTGCCACAATCCCATTATTGCCCATGTCATTAATGTTGAGTAATACATTTTCATATGATGCAATGGTGATTATTTCAACGCTTTGCTTTGTAGCAAGCATACTCCGGTTGTATCATGAAAAAGAGAATAAATTTGCACTGTTTGAGACAATGTTTTGGATTTTTGTGATCGGTGGTGTAAAAGGCGGTGGATATTTAATTCTACTTCCACTTGTCATGGTTTTGGCAACAAAAGATTTAAAGAAATCATTAAAGTTAATCATTCCTATTGTGTTATCAGGAATTTCCTCCGTAGTTCTATTCGACATTGTTCTAATTGGTAGACCAATGTTTCAGTTGGGAAATGGGAATGGCGGAAAAATGACAGCTTCCTTTGCGCTAGCGGAGCCTTTAAAATATATACACATGCTTATGCAAACCTATCTACAGGACATCGATATGTTAGCGATTGATATGGGAGGAACATTGCTAGGATGGCGAGAACCGACTATTCCCTACGTATTTATTGCAGGTTTGATGCTTATTATAGGTGTATATGCTATCTATGAAGCGGATCAACTTCAACTTAAAAATATGGACAAATGGATTTTTGGAGCCATTTTGTTGATTGAATTGGTATTTACTCCAATGATGTTATTGAGTTGGACGCCAATAGGGTCTTTAAAAGTAGAGGGCTTACAGGGAAGATATTATCTTCCAACATTGATATTGATATTTTTGCTATTTACGAAATTTAAACTTCATAATGATGTAGAAATATCAGATAACAAAGCACTGGCAATTAAGCAAACCTGTATCAAGTGGTTTGTCCTGATTTCATGTATTTGTATTTATTATATGCTAAGACTATATCTTAGGAGGTGACCGGTTTGAGTAAAGTGATTCCAATAATTATCCCTGCATATGAGCCGGATGAGCGTTTAATAGAACTCCTAAGAGATTTTGTTCAAAATGATATTCAAACAGTTATTGTTGTTGATGATGGAAGTGGAAGTGAATATCAGTCAATTTTTGAGGAAGCAAAAAAGATTATTCAACCCATTGATGGGTGTGTTTTAACGCATGAAGTGAATAAGGGAAAAGGGCGTGCCTTAAAAACAGCCTTTGAATATGTCCTTACATCCTATCCAGAGGCAATTGGCGTGGTGAGCGCTGATTCTGATGGTCAACATACGTTCGAATGCATCGAGACCGTAAAGGAAAAACTGGCTCAAAATCAAGAGTCATTGGTTATGGGGGTAAGAAACTTTGATGGCGAGCATATACCTTGGAAAAGTAAATTTGGTAATAAACTCACGATGAAGGTGTTAGGGTATATTACTGGAATTCATGTGAGCGATACGCAAACAGGTTTGCGCGGGATACCAAGAGCTTTTATGGAGGAGTTATTAGAGGTTAAGGGCGAACGATTTGAGTTTGAGACAAGGATGTTGTTGCAGAGTGTGGATCGATATCCGATTAGAGAAGTATCCATCAAGACAATCTATCGTTCCAAGGAGAATCACCAAACACATTTTCATCCATTTATAGATTCAATTAGAATATATAGAATTCTTGGGGTTCAATTTTTGAAATTTATGTTTACCTCACTTTCCTCGAGCCTGATAGATCTAATACTATTTGCAGTTTTTTGCTTTTTTTTAAAGCCTCAGTTTGCATTCTATGTTGGGTTGGCAACTGTTTTAGCGAGAATAATCTCTGCAACCTATAATTACTTGATGAATTACAAAGTGGTCTTTAAAAGTAAAGAACATTTGGTAAAAGCAGCATTCAAATACATTTTTTTAGCTATTTTGCAAATGGGTTCAAGTGCAGTACTTGTTTCCATTGGAGTTATGCTGTTATCATTTCTACCAGAGGTCGTTACGAAAGCAGTGGTAGATACAGTTTTGTTTTTCCTAAGTTATACCATACAGCAAAGGTATGTTTTTCGTAAAAAATAAAGTACTATCTATTAAAGGTTTAGTGTGCTATGCTTTAGTTACTTAAGAAAGATGTTAAGTAGATACAAGAGTACGCTGATCGGTTTCTCTTGAATAGAATTAAATCATACAACCAGCCCATCGCGGCTGGTTTTTTGCATTCAATGATAGAAAATATAAATAACTGATTTTAAACCATGCAAGAATTTTTTGAGAAAGCAGGTATTAAAATGAAAAAGCAAAAGTATACAATGCATGAGACAAATGAAAGAATAGGCGGAAAGATAAAAGAAGTTGCTGGTGAATTAACTGGAAATGAGCAACTTGAGTTTAAAGGAAAAATGCAAATGGCAAGGGTGGAAATAAAGAAGAAAATGGGGTTTGGAAATAATGTTGAAAATGCGAAAGAAAATGTCGCAAAAAAAATGAACCACATAATTGATCAGCATAAAGAAAATAAACAGGGTGGACAATGAATAATATAAGACTATTAGTTGGAAGCCCGGTTTATCAAAAAACACAAATATTAGAAGCTTTTTTGGACTCCCTAGGGAGTCTGAAAAGCGATACTTTTTCCCTTGATTTTATGTTTATTGATGACAATATTGATACAAAATCAAGTCAATTATTGATTGACTTTAAACGGAAGAATTCCCAGGTAATGATTATCCCAGGAAAAGAAGTTGGAATTTATAATTGCAATGAGGAATCTCATTCATGGAATGATGATTTAATGTTAAAAGTTGCCAATTATAAAAATACAATTATTGATTATGCGATCAAACAAGAATATGATTTTTTGTTTTTCATAGATTCTGATTTGGTGATTCACCCAAATTTGATTGAACACTTAAAGAAGCGGGATAAAGACATTGTGTCTGAGATCTTTTGGAGTAAATGGCACCAAGATAGTTCTTATGAACCAAATGTATGGATGTTCGACGAATATGATTTGGTTCCAAAGATTCCAGGAGAAGTATTAGACAAAAAAGAGATGCATATTCGAAAAATAAAGTTTCTAAATCAACTTAGAATACCGGGTCTATATGAAGTCGGAGGGCTTGGAGCCTGCACACTCATTAGTAAGAAGGCACTTGCAAGTGGTGTCAACTTTAGCCCTATCAAAAATTTAACAATTCATGGAGAAGATCGATTTTTCTGTATAAGGGCAGCAGTACTAAACTTAGATTTGCATGTAGATACAGTTTACCCAGCCTATCATATCTATAGAGAATCGGACATGGTGGGAGTCTCTGATTATGTTAAGGAATGTAAAGCGGAAATGAATTTTGTAAGACAATTTGAACAGGGTGCGAGTCGAATTACGTTGTCAATGGTTGTCAAGAATGAAGAAAAAAGATATATAAAGCAAGTGATTGAAAGTGTAAGAGATATCATTGATGAAGCTGTGATTATTGATGACGGATGTAATGATGGCACAATTCGCTTATGTAAAGAGTTACTGAAGGATATTCCAATACACATCGTACGCAATAAAACATCTTTGTTTGCAAGTGAGTATGAGTTGAGAAAAAAACAATGGGATGAAACCATTAAGACAAACCCTGACTGGATACTCAATATAGATGCTGATGAAGTTCTTGAGCATAAAATGAGAAATGAAGTAAAAGATCTTGTTAATAATCGTGCATTTGATGTTTTGAATTTCAGATTATATGATATGTGGGATGAAACACATTATCGAGAAGAAAATTATTGGAATGCTCATCAATTCTATAGACCATTTCTAATTCGTTACCAGCCAACATTTCGATATATTTGGAAACAAACAAGTCAGCATTGTGGACGCTTTCCTATTAATTTAGATGCCTTACCAGGGACAAATGCTTTGTGTAGGGTGCAGCATTACGGATGGTCAAGACCGTTTGAACGAATTGAAAAATATAAGCGGTATCAGGCACTGGATCCTGATGCGATTTATGGAATTAAGGAACAATACAATTCTATATTGGATGCTAATCCAAATCTTATAAAGTGGGAGGAGGAGGCTTGTGAAAAAAAGTAAGGGGAAAATAAATGTTGGGGTTGGTTTTGTAACAGGCCGAAAACACTTTAAAGATGTTGTCAAAACATATGTAGATAATTGGAATGAATCTGGTCTTGTAGACAAAAATGATGTGGCAATACACTTATTTGTTGCATATGACTTAAAATATTACAGTACAAAAGTAAGTGATTATAAAATTACGGATGATGAAATTTTAACACTGGTTGATTCCGCTTACTATTTAGGGGATACGGCAATCGCCAATGAAGTAGAATATTTAATAGAAAAGGGGGTCGTCAGTAAGAAGGAAGCAAAGTATATATTTGGTGAAGGATATGCGATGAAGAGAAATGCTGTACTTTATTTTGCATTGAAAAACAAAATGGACTATTTGATATTCTTAGATGATGATGAATATCCTATAGCAACAATCAAAATTGGGGAAAGTATTCTATGGAAGGGGCAAGAGGTTTTGTCAACGCATATCAGCAATATTCAACACGCAGATATGACACATGGACACCACTGTGGATATATTTCCCCAATTCCGAAGCTAAGGTTCAATGACTTGCTGACAGAGGATGATTTTCGAATTTTTATTGAGTCAATTAGTAATGATATTATTCATTGGGAGTCTGTAAAAGAGAAGATGGATGCTGGTGGAATAACTTATGCGGACTTAGATGTTATCAATAGTAAGAAAGTTGAAACGGTTCAATTAGTGAATGGAATGAAATTTATTTCGGGTGCAAATCTTGGAATTAATCTGAAGCAGTCTGAAAAGTTGTTTCCATTTTACAATCCACCGGGTGCTAGAGGAGAAGACACATTTTTAAGTACATGCATAGGAGAATGTGTAATTCGAAAAGTTCCTTGTTATACGTTTCATGATGGCTTTGCTAGTTATAATCATCTACTACTAGGTGTGCTACCTAATAAATTGAAAGAAATGAAAGATGATTCGGGATATAATGTATCTCGATTTTTAAAGGCGTCCATCGGTTGGATTCGTTATAAGCCACTTTTACTTTATATCACGAGAAGAGAGACTTATGACAGAGAGATAAGTGTTATACAGGATAATTTACGCTTTGTTATTCCGAAACTCTGTGCTTATTTCAAAAATGATGATTTTAATCGTATCATTGAGGAGTTCAATATCTTTCATAAGAATGTTGAGAGGCACTATGAAGATTTTCAACAAACGAAAACGGCGTGGTTGAAAATTGTGAAGTATATTAAAACGAATGAAATAATTTTTAAATAAGAAAGCGTGAAGAAGATTAAAAAAAATATCTTGATAGTATTTGGGACAAGACCAGAGGCAATCAAAATGTGTACATTGGTCAACGAATTAAAAGCACGTAAAAAAGTGAATGTTATTGTTTGTGTGACTGGACAACATCGTGAAATGCTAGACCAAGTATTAAAAGCATTTCATGTAATTCCAGATTATGACCTTTCTATTATGCAAAAAAGTCAAACCTTATTTGATATTACAATTTCTATTTTGGAAACAATGCAACTGATTTTAAAGAAGGTGGAACCTGACATTGTATTAGTTCATGGGGATACCTCTACAACATTTGTAACAGCACTTGCTTGCTATTATATGCAAATTCCGGTGGGACATGTTGAGGCTGGACTTAGGACCTATGACATATATTCTCCTTATCCAGAGGAATTTAATCGACAAGCTGTAGGGATTTTAGCAAACATTCATTTTGCACCAACTCAAATGTCTAAAGAGCATTTAATAAAAGAAGGTAAAGATCCGACAACCATATATATTACAGGAAATACGGCAATCGATGCGTTAAAAACAACAGTCCAAGAAGAGTACGAACATGAGCAGCTAACCTGGGCAAAAGGGAGCCGTATGATTATGCTTACAGCCCATAGACGGGAAAACATAGGTGCTCCGCTCAATAATATTTTCCGTGCGATACGAAGAATTGTTGACGAAACACCAGATGTTAAGGTTTTATATCCCATTCATTTGAATCCTGTAATACGAGAAGCCGCTAATACAATTTTGGGAAGTCAGAATAGAATTCGAATTATTGAACCATTGGAAGTAATGGATTTTCATAATTTCTTAGCGAGGGCCTATATCATACTTACGGATAGTGGCGGAATACAGGAAGAAGCGCCTGGACTTGGAAAACCAGTTTTAGTATTGCGGGATACAACAGAGCGCCCAGAGGGTATTCATGCTGGAACACTCAAACTAGTAGGAACAAATGAAACGATGATTTACAATAGTATCCAACTACTTTTGGAAAACCAGTCTGAATATGCTCGCATGAGTCAAGCAAGTAATCCCTATGGAGATGGTCATGCAAGTGAGAGAATTGCAAGTATTTTAGAAGAGATACTTTGAAAAACTTAGTGAAAATCTATTCATAGGTTAGTATTTCCCTTGTACTTTGCATTATTTATTTAAGTAATGAGCCCCAAAAAGCATGTTTTATTAGGCGAATATGGAATCTATTAAATTATATTCGGTAATCGGTAAAAAGGCTTGCTAAAGAAAAGGCTTTTCAATATTATTTGCTAAAAGACAGGTGGTATAACCGGTCCTACCAAAATAACTATTTGATGTAAAGACGCGTTGAAGAATTTTCAGCGCGTTTTTTATATAGAATCAATTATCAAATAACCCAAACAATCATTTATTCAGGAGGAGACAGTATGAAGTGGTGAACAAAAGTAAAAAAGGTTATCGCACTAGCCTGTGTGTTATCGATGACATCAACAATGTTACTAGCTTGTGGCAAGAAAGAAGCGAAAGTAGAAGCAGACGAGCCTATCTATATCGGAACATCGTTTCCAATGACAGGTAGTGTTGCAGCAGATGGAAAACTAATTGTAGAGGCAATTGATTTAGCAGTCAGTCAAGTGAATGAAGCGGGCGGCATAAACGGAAGGATGGTTGAATTAGTAAAAGAAGATGATGAAGCTGCACCTACTTCGGCAGCAGCTGTAGCCAATAAGTTTGTTGAAAATGATAAAGTGTTAGGAGTTTTATCATCTTACAATAGTTCGTGTATGTTTGCTCAGGTGCCAGTCTATGATGAAGCCGGATTGCCTAGTATTAGTCCAGTTGCGACCAATCCAGGATTAACGGGAATTAGTAAATACTTCTATCGTACAGCACCAAATGATGCAGATGTAGGAGCAGATGGAGCAGCTTTTTGTGGCGATTTGGGGTGGAAAAACGTAGCGCTATTATATGAAAATGATGATTATGGTTTGGGAATCGC
>CAZWNX010000024.1:10091-29560 GCA_964635395.1 uncultured Lachnospiraceae bacterium | reverse complement strand
TAGAGCACTTGACTTTTAATCAAGTTGTCCGGGGTTCGAGTCCCCGGTGGCTCATTTCGCCAGACTATGTCTGGCGTTTTGTAACGAAACGATAGCATTATCGTTGTGAAATGCGGATGTGGCGGAATTGGCAGACGCGCTAGACTTAGGATCTAGTGGGAGACCGTGGGGGTTCGAGTCCCTTCATCCGCACTGCACATGAATGTGCGGCAGAAGAAAACCAACAAATTGTTGGTTTTTTTTGTTGTTGTTTACGAAATGATTATAGTATAATGAATAGGACAATTAATGGTAACTTAACGGAGGGTTTTCTATGATGAAATTTCGCGATAAAAAGTCAGCACAAATTAATTCAACAGGAGCTAGTACAACACTTAGTTCAAATTCGGATTCGGAGAATAGTTTTAAAATTTCGATGCAGCAGAGAGAAAGATTGATTTCGAATGAAGAAAAAATTGCCGAAGTTACAAAGGAAATAATTCAAACGGTTGCGGCGATGGATGGCTTTGATAGAGAAATGACGCAAGTATCAAAACGCTTAACAGGATTTGCGATGGATTTAAAGCAAATTAGTGAGGCGAATTTATCAGTGCTTAGAAATACAAGTAATGGAATGGATCAAGTTAGAAAGATTATAGATACTTCTGTAGAAACACTCGAAGTGTTATCAAAAGATGCAGAGATTTTATCTGAAAAGAATGATGCTAGTAGAATGTTATTGAATGAAGTACATGACTTAAAAGAAAGTGTAACGGTTAATTCACAAGTGATGAGTGGTAAAATCACTCAACTCGTTACTTTAGCGGCAGCAGTAGGAGCGATTGTAGATAGTGTTCAAAGCATAGCGAACAAAACCAACTTACTGGCTCTAAATGCAGCAATAGAGGCAGCTAGAGCGGGTGAGCAAGGAAAAGGATTTGCGGTAGTTGCAGATGAGGTTAGAAACCTGGCAGATAATACTAAAAGAAATTTAGAGGGTATGAGAAGTTTTGTGGCCGACATAGGAAAGGCAGCTGAAGAAGGACAGGCTAGTCTTGAAAAATCGTTGGATTCAACATCTCAAATGGGAATTAAAATTGACTCCGTTGCGGCAACCATTGGAGAAAACATGGATATGTTACATACCGTTACAGATGGGGTCTCTTTTGTTGAACAGTCGATGCAAGAAATTCGCTCACTTGCAATGGAAATACAGTCTGATATGATTATGGCTGAGAAGGACGGAGAAAGACTTACAGAAGTAGCAGCTGTGATAGAGAACGAAGCAATATCAAGTACATCTTTTTCAGCTCTTATGAAAAATTATTGGGAAGCTTTTTCGGAAAGCGGATTCAAATTATTTGGAGTTGCCCAAAATGCAGTTGACCGCTGTCACTTTTCAAATGACGACATGATTTATTTCATGAAGCAAGCGATGGAAAACCATGATAAATTTGTAAGTATCATACGACTTTGTATTATGGATAAGAAAGAATACGCAGTTGAACTGTTACCTGAGCGTAATGCATTTGAGCAGTTTTACCATGCTGTGTCAGTATCAAATGAGCAACTAAAGGCAGAGTGGATTGAAGTAGGAGAGGTACACCAGAAGTTCTTACAGTTGTCTAATCAGGTCATTGCGTATCTACGTGCAAATGAAATGATGGATGCCAAGCTTGCGTTTAGTGATGTACTTGATGGTTCTGAAGAAGTAAAACAGTCCTTTGTAAAGGTTATTGGTATAATTGAAAGAATGTCAGCTAGTGGAGAAGCTTTATTTCAATAGAAGGAATATTTGTGGGAGGGAAAAACATGACTTTGCAAAGGGAAATCATGGAAATGAAATTAGAAGATAATTTACATACAATCATCCGTGAAACGTATCAAAAAAATATGGAAGACTGCAGTAGTGAAGAATTGTACTATGCACTTCTTTTGTTGACAAAAGCAATGATTGGTGCAACAGAACGTATTATGGGCGATAAAAAGATTTATTATATTTCTGCGGAGTTCTTAATCGGAAAGCTATTATCAAGCAATTTGATTAATCTTGGGATCTATAATCGCATCGATGCACTGTTTCAACAACAGAATATTAAACTTGCAGATGTTTTAGAGGTTGAACCAGAACCTTCACTAGGAAATGGTGGTCTAGGTAGGTTAGCAGCCTGTTTTCTGGATTCAATTGCTACATTGGGATTACCTGGAGATGGCGTTGGATTGAATTATCATTTTGGTCTATTTAGGCAAGTTTTTGAAGATAACAAACAAGTTGCGTATAAGAATGATTGGATTGACCACAAGAATTCGTGGCTTAGAAAGACAAATACAACCTTTGATGTTCATATGGGTGGGAAGATTCTCAAATCAAGATTGTTTGAAATGGATGTTGTAGGATATGAAAACGGGATTAACCGATTACGTTTATTTGACTTAGAAACAGTTGATGAAGGTATCGTAAAAGAAGGAATCGATTTTGACAAAACGGATATTGAACACAATCTGACTTTGTTCTTATATCCAGATGATTCCGATGAAGCTGGAAATTTGTTGAGAATTTATCAGCAGTATTTCATGGTGTGTAATGCAGCACAGTTAATACTTAAGGAATTACGTGAAAACAAGCGTGATCTTCGAAAAATGTATAATTATGCAGTTATTCAGATTAACGATACGCATCCAACGATGATTATTTTAGAGCTAATCAGAATTTTAGTCCAAGATAAGGCGTTCACTTTTGAAGAAGCGGTGGAGGTTGTTTCAAAAACCTGTGCCTATACAAATCATACGATATTAGCCGAGGCACTTGAAAAATGGCCATTAGAATATTTTGAAAAAGCGGTACCACAGTTAGTTCCGATTATTCTAGAACTGGATAAACTGGTGAAAGAACAGAACAAAAACTCAAAACTATGGATTATTGACAAGAATCAACGAGTTCATATGGCACATATTGATATTCATTTTGGATTTTCGGTGAATGGTGTTGCTGCAATACATACGGATATTCTTAAAAAATCGGAATTAAAGCCTTTTTATAAATTGTACCCAGAGAAGTTTAACAATAAAACAAATGGTATTACATTTAGAAGATGGCTATTTTCGTGTAATCCACAATTGGAACAGTGTATTACCAGAGCAATTGGAGATGCCTATAAAAAGGATGCAACGAAGTTAGAAGATTTGCTTCAATTTAAAGATGATGAAGTGGTTCTAGATGAAATCAAGGCAATCAAAAGTCAGAAAAAACAAGAATTAGCTCAATACATCATGGAGCATGAACAAATTGAAATTGATGTAAATTCAATATTTGATATTCAGATTAAACGTTTGCATGAGTATAAGAGGCAGCAAATGAATGCGCTGTATTTGATTCACAAGTATCTTGAAATCAAAGAGGGGATTTTGCCAAAACAAAAAGTCACCTATATTTTCGGAGCAAAAGCTGCGCCAGCTTATGTGATTGCACAGGATATTATACATTTGATACTATGCCTTCAAGAATTTATTAATACAGATGAAGAAGTAAGTAAATACATGAAAGTAGTGATGGTTGAAAACTACAATGTGAGCTACGCTGAAAAATTGATTCCAGCGTGCGATGTATCTGAACAGATTTCCCTATCTTCTAAGGAGGCATCGGGTACTGGAAATATGAAGTTTATGTTGAATGGAGCAATTACACTTGGGACTTCGGATGGAGCAAATGTTGAAATTCATGAGTTAGTAAAAGATGATAATATCTTTATTTTTGGAGCTTCTTCAAAGGAAGTAATGCAGCATTACAAGAAAGAGGATTATTGTTCAAAAGCAATCTATCAAAAAGATAAGGTTATTAAGAAAGCAGTTGATTTCATTGTATCTAAAAAACTTCTTGCGATAGGGGATAAGGTTAGTTTAAAGAGACTTCATAAAGAGTTAGTAAATAAAGACTGGTTTATGACATTGTTAGATTTCAGAGCTTATATTGAAGCAAAAGATCGGTGTTTTGATGAATACAGCAATCAAGAAAAGTGGAAAAAAATGATGCTTGTGAATATTGCAAAGGCAGGTTTCTTTTCTTCAGATCGAACAATTATGGAGTACAATAGGGATATATGGAAATTGTAAAGAACCTTCAAAAAAATGTTAGGGGGTCTATATGAGTATTCAACAGAGAAAGAGTGGAATTCTATTACCGGTGTTTTCTTTGCCATCGGATTATGGAATTGGGACATTTGGTAAAGAGGCATATCGTTTTGTTGATTTTCTTAAAAAGGCGGGACAAAGTTATTGGCAGATTTTACCACTTGGACCAACTGGATATGGAGATTCACCCTATCAGTCATTTTCTACATTTGCAGGGAATCCATATTTTATTGATTTGGATTTGCTAATGGAAGAAGGCTTAATTACTTCAAATGATATCCATACATGCATAAGCCTGAACAATACAAAAACAATTGATTATGAGCAGCTTTTTCGAGAACGGTTTACAATTCTTAAAAGGGCGTTTAGGAAGTTTAACCAAGACACGTCTGAGTTTGTCGGATTTGTACTTCGTAACGAAGAGTGGTTGCTTGATTATGCACTATTTATGGCAATGAAAGATGCAAATGGCGGAAAAGCATTCGTTGAATGGGAGGCAGACATTCGGGTTCGCGATATTAAAGCACTGTGCGACTATTCTAAGAAATACTCAAATGAGATCCATTTCTATTGTTTTTTACAATTTCAGTTTTATAAGCAATGGAAAAATTTGAAAGCCTATGCGAATGGAAAGGGAATAAAGATCATAGGGGATTTGCCAATTTATGTAGCTTTTGATAGTGCAGATGTATGGGCTAATCCGGAACTGTTTCAAATGGATGAGGAGTATAATCCGATTGCGGTTGCAGGGTGCCCACCTGATATGTTTTCCAAAACAGGTCAACTGTGGGGGAATCCACTGTATACATGGGATTATCACAAAGCAACAAAATACGAATGGTGGAAAAAGCGAATGGAGAATTCGCTTAATTTGTATGATATTGTTAGAATTGATCACTTTAGAGGTTTTGATGAGTACTACTCCATACCCTATCCAGCAGAAACGGCAGAGTATGGAACTTGGGAAAAAGGACCTGGTTATGAAATCTTTGAGAGCATGAAAGAAATTATCGGAAAGAATAGAATTATTGCAGAAGATTTAGGATTTTTGACCGATTCGGTAAAAAAGCTTGTTAAGAAAACGGGATATCCAGGTATGAAAATATTGCATTTTGCATTTTCAACGGACGAAGAGAGCCTATATCTTCCACATAATTTTGATAAAAATTCGGTTGTATATACCGGGACTCATGATAACGATACCAGCATTGGTTTTTGGAATACCTGTAAGAGAAAAGAAAAGAAGTTTATAAAAGACTATTTGCATTTTTCGAACGGCAAAAACATACATGAAGAACTCATACGCGCTTGCTTTTCGAGTGTTGCAAATACCTGTATAATACCACTTCAGGATTATCTTGGACTGGGTAGTGAAGCTCGTATTAATAGTCCTTCAACATTGGGTATCAATTGGTTGTGGAGAATTGATAAATCAATGATGACGGATGAAGTATGTGAAAAGATTTATGTTCTTACGAAATTATATTTTAGATTGTAGGATGGTTTTAGAGGAATTGTGGGAGACTCAATATGAATAGCAAGCCAAAAGATCTTACGATAACAGATATTGCAAAAGCGTGTAATGTGGGAGTAAGTACAGTATCGCGGGCAATTAATAATCATCCGAGTATTGATCCAAGAACCAAAAGTAAAATTCTAGAAGAAATAGAGCGGGTTGGTTATATTCCTAATAACAGTGCAAGGTTTCTAAAAAGGACAAATACGAAAACGATTGCAATTATTGTTAAGGGAATGAAGAATCCATTCTTTACAACGATGGTTTCAATTATGGAAGAAACGATTAAAGATAGAAATTATACAACTGTGTTATACTATTTAGAAGATCAAGAAGATGAAGTTGAAGAAGCACTAAGATTGGAAAAAGAAAAGCGTTTAAAGGGTATCATTTTTGTTGGTGGTAACTTTACGAAAGCACAGGGAAAAGCATGGAAATTAAAGGTACCAGCTGTTTTGAGTACAGTTGGAAGAGAGCCTGAAAAAAATGCGCAAAATTCATTTTCTACTATTTCGGTCAATGATTATGCAGAAAGTTATAAGATTATTGATTATTTGATTGGGAACGGACATACAAAGATTGCTTTGATTACAGATGGAAACGGTGATGATATTGTTGGGAAGATTAGATTATCAGGTTATCGAGATGCTCTTATAGATAGGGGTATTGAAGTGGATGAGTCCCTCATTATATCCATGGTTCTAGAAGGTGACCCATACTCTATGAAAAATGGGTACACGGGTGCGAAGAAACTATTGGCGAACAAAGTCCAGTTCACGGCCGTATATGCAATTGCAGATACGTTGGCCATAGGTGCCTGCAGAGCTTTTTTGGAAGAGGGTATTAAAATACCAGAAGATGTTTCCGTTGTAGGATTTGATGGAATTGAGTTGGGAGAGTTTTACTATCCTTCCATTACAACACTGAAGCAACCAATAGGAGAAATGGCAGAAAAAACGGTTGAACTATTGTTTTCCTTGATTAGAGGGAAAAGTGATCCTTGTCAATTGCAATTTGAAGGTGAGCTAATTGAACGAGAATCAAGTGGAAAAGCGAAAGGCCATATTTGAATTGTGATAGAGCGGATTGTGTGTGACTTCTTCCTTGAAGTATGCAGGTGGGACGAACGTGTTTGCAAGTTCTAAGGATGGAAATTCTACTTCCCCTAAGATCAGTGGAGAAAAGGGTTCATCAAAAAAATCTAATTCCAAAGTGAGCTTAGGAGCCAATGGGTCGTGGGAAGGGATGCCCTTTTCGTCATAAAAAAGAGGGTCTAAAATTGGAATACAGTATCGTCTTTTCCGAATTAAAACACCATCCATTTTGGTTAATAAGTGCAAATAGCCATCTTGTGTAAGTGGTAAATTGTATTCCTCGCGAGCTAACAAACCGCTTCCCTTATAAGTTAAGTAATATTCATCATCTTCTTTTCGAATACGAATAACGGGATTAATGCATAGATATGCCTGTTCGATTTCATGGAAAAGGTATTGTTCTAAATTGTTTGGTATTTCATTCAGTAAGAATTTGCGTTCGATTTCCATTGCAGTTTCCTTTCAAAGATAGTTTAGTATTATATAGACAATACTATATTTGGATCTAAATTGGAACAGTTCGATTCCATATTTTGTGTTTGTATTTTGCGTATGTATTTTGAGTAGATAGTTTGAATGAGAGAGAAAGTGGGATATAATTATGAATCTGATGAAGCGAGTTGGTGTATTATTGGCAACTGGATTTGAAGAAGTAGAGGCTTTGACGGTTGTTGACCTACTACGAAGAAGTAAAATAGAGGTAAACCTAATCTCGATTACAGGAGAGACTCAGGTTTTAGGCGCTAGAAATATATCTGTTCTTGCTGATGAGATATATGATTTTGAGAAAATAAAGCAACTGGATCTAATAGTTCTACCGGGTGGATTACCTGGTACGAATCATTTGGAAGAAAGTGAGTTTGTAATAAAAGCGATTCGTTATTTCACTGAAAACAATAAACCAATTGCTGCAATTTGTGCAGCTCCTAGAATTTTGGGGAAAATGGGGTTGTTGAATGAAAAAAGGGCTTGCTGCTATCCGGATTTCGAGAATTGTCTTTTGGGGGCAAGTGTCTCGAAAAACATGGTGGAAGTAGATGGAACATTTATTACATCAAGAGGAGTAGCAACGGCAATTCCATTTGCATTGGAATTAATTGAAGGATTACAAGGGAAGGAAGCTAAAAGATCCATTGCTTCGGCTATTCTGTGGTCTGAATACAATGATTAGTGCATTTTAGGAAGTAATCACCTGTACTGATTTATCAAGATTCGTTCTGATAAAAAAGGCATGAAACGTTTTCACTGCCTTGAGGGTGTTTTATATTCAACAATAAACAAGGAGGAAAACAAGATGAAACAAAAGAGCAAGAGAGTTCTTTTAACACTATTAGTAATCATCGGGATGATTACACTAATGGGGTGTGAAAAGAAAGATGCAAAGAAAGAAGTTGTTAATGTAGTTGGGATGAAGGGTCCTACAACGATGGGTTTAGTATCTTTAATGAACGAAAGTGAGCAGGGGAAAAGCCAACAAAATTACAATATCAGTATGGTTACTACGCCGGAAGAAGTAAGTGCAATGTTGGCTTCTAAAAAGGCTGACATCGGGTTGGTGCCAGCGAATTTAGCAGCTGTTCTTTATCAAAAAACAAATCAGGAAGTTGTTATGATTGACATTAATACTTTGGGAGTGTTGTATGTGGTATCCAAAGATGCCTCGATAAATAGCGTTGGAGACCTTGCAGGAAAAACGATCTATATGACGGGGAAAGGGACTTCACCAGATTATGTCTTACAGTATCTGCTCAAGGCGAATGGAGTAGACCCAGATGAAGTTACGATTGAATATAAGGCGGAACCAACTGAAATAGTATCTTTATTAAAAGAGAACGAAAATGTTGTAGCTGTTTTACCGCAACCATTTGCAACAGTAGCTGTTTCGACAGTTGATCAACTAGATTTACGACTTGATCTGACCAAAGAGTGGAATCAAATTCATAATGGAGAGAGTCAGCTGGTAACAGGAGTAACAATTGTAAGAAAAGAGTTTCTCGAAAGTTATGAGGGGCAAGTTGAGTTGTTTATGAAAGAACATAAACAAAGTGCTGAGTATGCGAATGCAAATATTGAAGAAACGTCTAAGTTAGTGACATTTTATCAGATTATAGAAAAAGAAAAAATTGCACAGAAGGCATTGCCGTTTTGTAACATCACGTATCTTGATAAAGACGAAATGAAAAAAGCAGTAGAAGGGTACTATGGAGTATTGTTCGAACAAGACCCTAAATCAATTGGTGGACAGATGCCAGATTCAGATTTTTATTATGGAGCTAAGAAGTAGTTGAAAACAAAAAAAATAGCATACAGTATTTTTGTAGCTGTCATCTGGCTTATTCTTTGGCAGGTGGCAGCTAGTATTATTCAGAATCCAATTTTGTTTGCAGGCCCGCAAGAAGTTCTAATAAGAATGATGCAGATGTTTGTGAATGACGAGGTATATAGAGCCATCCTATATTCATTTTTGAATATAGGAATGGGCTTTTTGATTGCATTTATATCTGGTGTTGTGGTTGGGTTTTGGAGCGGGAAAAATCACGCAGTCCAGACGTTTTTAGCACCAATGATGGGAACGATGAAGGCGGTTCCTATGGCATCCTTTGCTATTTTGCTGTTGATCTGGTTTGGTGCTAAATCGTTAAGTATGCTTACAGTAGTACTCATTGTTTTTCCACAAATCTACTTAGCTGTCATTGAAGGAATGAAGCAAGTAAAGAAAGAATGGATTGAATTGGCTCGGGTATATGAAGTGAGCGAATGGAAAAAAATCAGATACCTTTATTTGAAAGAAATTATTCCATATCTAGTCAGTACATCAAAGGTTTCGATTGGTATGGGGTTTAAATCAGGTGTAGCGGCTGAGGTAATTGGATTAGTAAAAGATTCATTTGGAGAAGGTTTATACTTTAATAGAATTTATCTTGATACAGCGGGAGTATTTGCGTGGACGATTTTGATTATTTTGTCGAGTCAGTGTTTTGAGACCGTGTTTCTTCTTTTATTAAAAGGGTTTGAACAGGAGTTGGTATTAAAATATCGTCCATTCGTAGCGAGTATGAGTGGATATGGAAATCGTCAAAGAAAGCGCCGTCCGCAAGATGAGGAAGAACGACAAAATGGTGTTATTAATCTGAAAAATGTTTCTTTTGGATATCATGGAAAGAGCATTATTGAGAATCTAAACACTACAATTTATTATGGTGATAGAAAGTTGCTAGAACAGCCGTCCGGTACAGGGAAAACGACCTTATTTAGGTTGCTTGCGAATTTAGAACAGCCAACTTCGGGAGAAATATGCGAACCAAAAGATTTGGTGATTTCATACTTGTTTCAAGACGAGAGACTTTTAGAGCATATGAGTGCAATCGATAACATTCGATTTGCGTTAGGACTATCAGAAGAAGAGGCCAGAAATGAATTGATGGAACTACTTGATTCAGAATCGATTGAACAACCTGTTTGTGAACTTAGTGGTGGAATGAAGCAACGAGTAGAAGTGGTAAGGGCGTGCACCAAGAATGCGGACCTCTATTTATTAGATGAACCTCTTAAGGGACTGGATTCAAAGAATCGGAAACTGGTTGCAGAGTATATATTGAAGAAAATCAAATCAAAAACGATGATTGTAGCATTGCATCATAAGGAAGAGCAGGAGTTTTTGAATTTGAGTTGTGAGGTGGAAAATGGAGAAAAGGATCGCATTAGTTGGGATTATCATCTGGGAAAATGAATCGGCACCGAGACTAAACCAGATTTTACATGAATACGCAGAAGACATTGTTGGACGAATGGGGATTCCTCATTTAGAAGACAATACAAATGTAATTAGTATAGTAATGAATAGTACAGAAACAAGAATCAATGCTTTATCAGGCAAGATTGGTATGCTTAAGGGCGTATCAAGTAAAGTAATCTATGGTAAAAAGAACTAGTATTTTAGTATGGGGTATGCTATAATCGTAAAATGACTGTTAGTTTGGGTGGACAATAGTATTCATACATCATGAGAAGATAATGAAAATGGGTTTTGATAACCAAAGGAGGATTTATAGAATGAGTTTACAGGTTGAAAAGTTAGAAAAGAATATGGCAAAATTAACAATTGAGGTTTCAGCTGAGGACATGGAACAAGCCATTGAAACAGCATATAAAAAGAATAGAGGGAGTATCTCAGTTCCAGGATTTAGAAAAGGAAAAGTACCTCGTGCAATGGTAGAAAAAATGTATGGAAAAGGTGTATTCCTTGAAGAAGCTGCTAATTCTGTTATTCCTACGGCATATGAGAAAGCATTGGATGAATGTAGTGAAGAAATTGTATCACAACCAGTGATTGATGTTGTGAAATTAGAACCAGGCGAAGCATTTATCTTTACAGCAGAAGTTGCATTAAAGCCAGACGTTATTTTAGGAAACTACAAAGGAATCAAAATAGACAAAATTGAAGTTGAAGTATCTGATGATGAAGTAATGGCAGAACTTGAAGCAGATAGAGAGAAAAATGCAAGAACAATTGCAGTTACAGATCGTGCTGTTAAAGAAGGTGATGCAACTGTTATTAATTTTGAAGGATTTGTTGATGGTGAAGCATTTGAAGGTGGAAAAGGCGAAAATTACCCACTTGTTATTGGATCAGGAACGTTTATTCCTGGATTTGAAGAGCAATTAGTGGGAGTAGAACTTTCACAAGAAGTAGAAGTTAAAGTGACCTTCCCAGAAGATTATCAAGCAGATCATTTAGCATCTAAAGAAGCAGTATTTAAATGTAGCGTATTAGAAATCAAGGAAAATGAACTTCCGGCATTAGATGATGAGTTTGCTTCAGAAGTATCTGAATTTGACACTTTAGATGAGTACAAAGCAGATATTAAGAGCAAATTGGCGCAGAAGAAAGAAAGCGACGCTAAAAATGCGAAAGAAATGGCAGTGCTTGATGCAATCATCGAAGATGCTAAAATGGATATTCCAGAGCCAATGATTGCAACGACTCAAAGACAAATGGTAGATGAGTTCGCTCAAAGAATTCAAATGCAGGGATTAAGCATTGAGCAGTACTTCCAATTTACAGGATTGACAGCAGAGGCCATGTTAGAACAGGTGAAACCACAGGCTGAGAAAAGAATTCAATCTCGCTTAGTTTTAGAAGCTGTTGTTGCAGCTGAAAACATTGTTGCATCAGAAGAAGATTTTGATAAAGAGTGTGAGAAAATGGCAGAAATGTACCAGATGGAAGCTGATAAAGTAAAAGAAATGATTGGTGAAGCTGGTAAAACAGAAGTGATGAAAGATATTGCTGTAACAAAAGCAGCAGAATTTGTTGTTGAACATGCAAAAGAAAAATAGGAGGTAGCAAATGAGTTTAGTGCCTTATGTTATTGAACAAACAAGTCGTGGAGAACGATCATACGATATCTATTCTAGATTATTAAAAGAGAGAATTATTTTCCTTGGAGAAGAAGTAAATGAAGTGACAGCTAGCTTGGTAGTTGCACAATTACTATTTCTAGAAGCAGAAGATCCGGAGAAAGATATTCACTTATATATTAATAGTCCAGGTGGGTCGGTAACTGCCGGAATGGCAATTTATGATACAATGCAGTTTATTAAATGTGATGTTTCAACGATTTGTATCGGAATGGCAGCAAGTATGGGCGCATTCTTGTTATCAGGTGGAGCAAAAGGAAAACGCTATGCGTTGCCAAATGCCGAAATAATGATTCACCAGCCACTTGGCGGTGCGCAGGGGCAAGCTACAGAAATCGAGATTGCTGCGAAACATATTTTACAGACAAAAGAAAAATTGAATCGCATTATGGCGCAAAATACAGGAAAAACAATCGAAGAGATTTCTTCAGACACAGACCGTGACAATTGGAAAACGGCTGAAGAAGCAAAGGCATATGGCCTGATTGACGATATTTTTGAAAGACGTTCTGACGAAACTAAGAAATAAGTTGTGGGAGTAAATTATGCCAGGCAAAAGTACAGATGACAAAGTAAGGTGCTCTTTTTGTAATAAGACACAGGAGCAGGTGCGTAAATTAATAGCTGGTCCATCAGGAGTATATATCTGTGATGAGTGCGTAGATTTATGTAGCGAAATCATCGAGGAAGAATATGAAGATGATGATTTGGAGCAGGAACTTGAGATTAACTTATTAAAACCAGTTGAAATCAAAGATTTTTTGGATGATTATGTGATTGGTCAAGATGACGCGAAAAAGGTTCTATCTGTTGCAGTTTACAATCACTACAAAAGAGTTACCGCCAATAAAGAGTTAGATGTTGAATTACAAAAAAGTAATATAATCATGGTAGGACCAACAGGAAGTGGAAAGACATTTTTGGCACAGACACTAGCCAAAATCATCAATGTTCCATTTGCAATTGCAGATGCAACAACACTCACAGAAGCTGGTTATGTTGGTGAGGATGTTGAAAACATCTTGCTTAAGCTGATTCAGGCGGCAGATTATGATATTGAACGAGCGCAATTTGGAATTATTTATATTGATGAGATTGATAAAATCAGTAAAAAGGGCGAAAATGTATCCATTACCAGAGATGTATCAGGTGAGGGTGTTCAACAAGCACTTTTGAAAATCATTGAGGGAACGGTTGCGAGTGTTCCACCACAGGGTGGTAGAAAACATCCGCATCAGGAGCTACTTCAAATTGACACAACAAACATATTGTTTATATGTTCAGGTGCTTTTGATGGTTTGGAAAAAATCATTGAGACTAGACTAGACCGTAGATCTATTGGTTTTAACGCTGAGATAACGGATAAGACGACAAAAGCAGTGGGTGATGTTTTAAGAGAAGCAACTCCGCAGGACTTTGTTAAGTTTGGATTGATTCCAGAGTTTATTGGTAGGGTTCCAATTTCGGTAACGCTGAATGGATTAGATGTGGATGCTTTGGTAAAAATTTTATCTGAACCTAAAAATGCATTGATTAAACAATACCAAAAACTATTTGAATTTGATCATGTTAAGCTTACTTTTGAACAAGATGCAATTGCTGAAATAGCAGCGATGGCATTGGAAAGAAAGACAGGAGCGAGAGGTCTTCGTTCAATTATGGAAAAGGTAATGATGGATGTAATGTATAGGATTCCTTCGGATGACACGATTGAAAGTTGTGTTATTACGAAAGAAGCAGTACTTGGCGAAAGTGAGCCTTTTCTTGTGCATCATGAACAGGAGAGAAAAGCGAAGTAATTGTATTAGCGTCGCCATTTTGGCGACGTTAATTTTTTATAAAGAAGGAAGGTGTTACTAGTATGGCAAAGAAAAGCAAAAAAAATAGAATTAGTGCACCAGCGGTTGCACTAAGAGCATTAACAATATTACCAGGAATGGTAATTCATTTTGATTTAAGTAGAGAAAAATCGATTCATGCAATAGAGCAAGCAATGATGGAGCAGCAAAAGGTATTTTTAGTTACTCAAAGAGATCCAGGTGAAGTGAATCCTTTATTTGAAGATGTATATCATGTGGGTTGTATTGCTTTTATAAAACAAATTATCAAAATGGGAAATCAAGCAATTCGAGTACTAGTTGAGGCCGAGAGTGCAGCCAAATTAATTGAATTTAATAAAGAAATGGACACTTATTTACTTGCAGAAATAGAAGTGATTGATCAAATAAAAGAGTTAAATGCTGTAAAGCATGATGAGCAAGAAGCAATGCTTCGAACGATTAAAGAGTTGTATGAAGAATTTCAATTATATTATAGAAAGTCTGGAAATGCAGCAATAGAGCAAATCTTGGACATTGACCAATTGGATCAATTACTGATTCAAGTATCCATCTCGCTACCTTTTCATTATGTTAAGAAGCAAGAAATTCTAGAGGCAAAGTCTATTTTTGAGAAATATGAAATTATAGCACAAGTCTTAGAAGAAGAAATCAGAGTTGCAAAGGTGAAAAATGATTTAGCAGAGAAAATAAAAGGACGTGTAGAGAAAAATCAAAAAGAATACGTTCTACGTGAACAGTTAAATTATATTAGACAAGAGTTAGGAGAAGATGATTCAGGAAGTGAATCAGAATTATTTGAATCTGCAATAAAGAAACTAAAAGCAAGTTCAAGTGTAAAAGAAAAAATTGCCAAGGAAATTTCGAAGTATAAGAAAATGGGTTCTTCCTCTTCAGAAAGTGCAGTGGAAAGAGCTTATATTGAAACGCTTTTAGAGCTTCCGTGGGACAAGGTGTCAAAAGACAGTAATGACATTTATAAAGCAAAGGAAATACTTGAAGAAGATCACTATGGTCTTGATTTTGTTAAAGAGAGAATTATGGAATTTCTAGCAGTACGAATTCTGACACATAAGGGAGAAAGCCCTATTCTATGCCTTGTAGGGCCTCCAGGAACGGGTAAAACCTCGATTGCAAAAAGCGTGGCACGTGCACTGAACAAAAAGTATGTACGAATATCGTTGGGTGGTATTCATGACGAAGCAGAGATCAGAGGACATAGGAAAACATACGTTGGAGCAATGCCGGGAAGAATAGCAATGGCACTAAAACAGGCTGGTGTAAAAAATCCACTTATATTATTGGATGAAATTGACAAAATCAGCAAAGACTATAAAGGAGATACTTCGGCGGCCTTACTTGAAGTACTTGATTTAGAGCAAAACAGTCAATTTAGAGATCATTATATTGAATTGCCAATGGATTTATCGCAGGTTGTGTTTATTGCAACAGCCAATCAATTATCGGATATAAAGGGACCGCTTCGAGATCGAATGGAAATCATAGAGGTATCAGGATATACTGCAAATGAGAAACTTCACATTGCCAAAGAACATCTGCTGATCAAGCAATATGAAAGAAATGGATTAACCCAAAAGCAACTCAAAATCAGTGAGAACGCAGTGGAAAAAATCATTCGTGAATATACAAAAGAAGCGGGTGTTCGTGAATTAGAGAGGAAAATTGGAGATATCTGTCGAAAAGCTGCTAGGGAGATAGTAGAAAAAAACAAAACGCAGATAAGAGTAACCGATGCAAATCTCAAACAATATTTAGGGAAAGAGAAGTATTCTTATCTAATTGTAAATGAGGAAGCCCAAATTGGTATTGTAAGGGGATTGGCATGGACAAGCGTTGGTGGTGATACATTGCAGATTGAAGTGAATGTAATGCCGGGTAAGGGGGCGCTTGAATTAACAGGTCAATTAGGTGATGTCATGAAAGAGTCAGCGAAAGCTGGTATTAGCTATATTAGGTCCTCTTGCTGCGGGATAGAAGAACAAAAGGATTATTTTCAGAACCATGATTTTCATATTCACATACCTGAAGGAGGAGTACCAAAAGACGGACCAAGTGCCGGAATTACAATGGCAACAGCTTTAATGTCAGCAATAACGGGCAAAAAAATTAGAGCAGATGTGGCAATGACGGGAGAAATAACACTGCGAGGAAGAGTCTTACCAATTGGAGGTCTTAAAGAAAAACTTTTAGCGGCAAAGACAGCTGGAATCAAGATTGTGATTATTCCAAAGAAGAATATGAAGGATTTGGAAGAAATATCAAAAGAAATAAAAGTTGGATTAGATATTCGTTGCGTGGAAACAATGGAAGAAGTTTTGGACATTGCACTTGTAAAGGAAACGAGGAAATAGGATGGTAATCAAGTCAGTTAATTTAGAAACAGTGTGTGGAATCACAAGTAGTTTTCCAGATAATAGTCACCCGGAAATTGCATTTGCAGGAAAGAGTAATGTCGGGAAATCGTCTTTAATTAATGCATTAATGAATCGAAAATCCTATGCAAGAACGTCGGCAGCACCAGGAAAAACCCAAACAATCAACTACTACAATATTAATGATGAGGTCTATTTTGTGGATTTGCCAGGGTACGGGTATGCCCAGGCATCGGTCAGCGTGAAAGAAAAGTGGGGAAAAATGATTGAACGTTATTTAAAAACGTCAAATCAACTCAAGTGTGTGTTTTTGCTAATTGATATCAGACATAAACCATCTGATAATGATAAGCAGATGTATGATTGGGTTCTTTCAAATGGATTTGTACCCATTATTATTGCAACAAAGTCTGATAAATTAAATCGATCACAGATTAGTAAGCATCTGAAGATAATTTCTGATACACTAGGAGTTGAGAAGGGAGCAACTCTAATCCCTTTTTCATCCACTAAAAAGGTTGGAAAAGAAGACGTTTATAAGGTGATTGAAGAGTATGTTTTTCCTAGTGAATAAAAAGGAGGAATTATGAAAGAGAGTTTAAAGCATTTTTTGAAAATCTGGTTAAACTTGACGATAGCGTGTGTACTTATATTGTTGGTGATCTTTGTTGTTCCTAGAATATTTATCTTGTTTATGCCGTTTGTTATTGGAGCACTTATTGCAAAACTAGCAAATCCAATGGTGGTATTTATAGAAAAACACATAAAAATAAAGCGAAAAGCAATTTCGGGGGTTGTTATCGCTTTGGCAATAGCGGCTGTAACGCTAGGGATTTACGTGTTTCTATTTATTATTATAAGAGAGGCAGCAGATTTATCGAAACAAATCCCTGAAATTTGGGAGAGCATTCAGATCAATGCAAAAAAAATCATGATAGTAGTTGAACAGTTCGTTGACAACCTTCCATTTGATTTAAATCTTGAAGTAGATAAAGTGGGGGACTCGATTAGTGCGTTTGTAACAAAGAATATGTCTGATTTGAGCACACCAACGGTGGAAGCAATTGGAAACTTTGCGAAAAATATTCCAAACGCAATTATAGCAACCATTATGTGTGTACTATCTGCCTACTTTTTCTTGACGGAGAAGAATTTTTTTACGAATGATTTAAAGGCTCGTTTGCCAAAAGTCTTAGTGGAGAGATGGAATGTTATTTATCAATCCTTGATTAAATCACTAGGAGATTATATCAGTGCACAGTTTAAAATTGAAATATGGATTTATATTGAATTGGTTATTGGATTTGCGATTTTAGACGTAGAGCATATATTAATCATCGCACTAGGTATTGCGTTGTTAGATATTTTCCCGATTTTTGGGACGGGAACAGTCCTTGTTCCTTGGGCAATTATTGAGCTGGTTGACAAAGATTATAAAACAGCAATCGGCTTAATTATCTTATGGGGCACAGGACAATTGCTCAGACAGATTATTCAACCTAAGATTGTGGGAGATTCCTTTGGAATTCCGCCCCTGCCTACATTACTGCTTCTCTACATTGGATGGAAGTTGAAAGGCGTCATGGGTATGGTTGTTGCAGTTCCAATTGGAATAATCATTTGGAACCTAAACAAAGTTGGGACTTTTGATCAAACAAAAGATAGTATTAAAATACTTGTTAAAGATATTTCAGCATTTCGCATTTATACAAAAGCAGATCAAGAATATCATAAGCGTTTTCGAAAAGAAAAGGATGAACATGAATAATTACAAACTAGTAATACAGTATGATGGAACGAGATATCAGGGATGGCAAAAGCAAAATAGTGGAGTAAATACGATTCAAGGAAAACTAGAAGCGATTTTTGAGGAATTGAATGGAGAGCCTACGAGTGTCCATGGTGCTGGAAGAACGGATACTGGAGTACATGCATTACACCAGGTAGCCAATGTGTACGTGAAGCAAGACTTATCCGAAGAAGAAGTACTTCAATATGTAAACAAATATTTACCAGAGGATATAGCGGTTACTAGTGTGGTAAAAGTGATTGACCGATTTCATGCAAGGCTTCATGCAAAAAAGAAAGTATATCAATATTGTATATCGAATTCAAGTATTTCAAATGTTTTTAGGCGTAAGTATACTTATACAATCAGCGAGAAACTTGATCTTAAGAGAATGGAAGAGGCAGCAAATGAACTTGTTGGAACGCATGACTTTAAGGGGTTTTGTTCGAAATCAAGTTCTAAAAAATCGACAACAAGAACAATATACTCCATCGAAATACAGAAACAGGGAGATGAAATTCAAATCACCTATATTGGAAATGGATTTCTATACCACATGGTTAGAATATTGACTGGAACGCTTATCGAAGTGGGTCAGGGTAAAAGGGACATTTGTACGATTCAAGAAATTTTAACGGAGAAGAATCGCCAGAAAGCAGGAGAGTTAGTTCCTGGAAAAGGGTTGATTTTGCTTGATGTGATTTATTAAGTGTTAGGAACAAAGTATGCAGATATTTATTCAATTAGTAAAACGATATAAAAAAGAAGTAATTTTAAGTCCACTATTCAAATTGCTAGAGGCTGTGTTTGAATTATTTGTCCCATTGCTTGTTGCGTATGCAATTGACTATGGGATGAAGCAAAGCGATCAGAGTGTTGTGAGTGGAATCTGTGGAATGATTATTATACTAGGGGCAGTGGGGCTATTATGTGCGATCACTGCTCAATATTTTGCTGCAAAAGCAAGTGTCAAAATTGCTGGAAATCTTAGAATGCAAGTCTTTCGTAAAACACAGATATTAAGCTATCAGCAGTTAGATCGGTTTGGAAAAGATTATTTGGTTACTATAATGAATTATGATATCGATCAGATTCAGAATGGGATTAATCTTACATTAAGGCTGGTGCTTAGATCGCCGCTTATTGTTTTTGGAGCGGGAATAATGGCATTTTGGGTGGATGTACGGGGTGGAATTATATTTGCCATCATCATTCCCTGCATTACGCTAGTTATGATGATGATTACCAAATTTGCCATGCCAGTAGTCTTAAAGATTCAAAAAAGTATGGAAGAATTATTCAAAATTGTAA
>CAZWNX010000024.1:4242-9991 GCA_964635395.1 uncultured Lachnospiraceae bacterium | reverse complement strand
ATCGGAAGTAGTGGGGCTGGGAAAACAACAGCGATGCTTATGCTCAGAGGACTGTATCAAGCGAATCAAGGAGATATACTGCTTGGAGATTTACCAATTCATGAGTATTCTAGTGATGAACTACAAAAATATGTAGCAATGATTTCGCAAAAGCCGGTAATCATTGAAGCGAGTATTCGTGACAATTTACTTTGGGGGAATAGAAAGCATTCCGATGAAGAGTTAATGAATTTGTTGGAAAAACTGGAAATGAGAACGTTTGTGGATAAGCTAGAGTGTGGATTAGATACCATGCTGTATGTGAATGGCAATAACCTCTCAGGTGGTCAAAAACAAAGGATTTCGATTGCAAGGGTACTCCTTAGAGATGCGCAGATTCTTATTGTGGATGATGCACTGTCAGCACTTGATGCAATCACTGAGCAATCCATTATTGATTTAATAAAAGAACAGTATAAAGACAAAATTGTGTTACTGGTTTCGCAAAAAATCGTTTCGATCAAACATTCGGATGAAATATTAGTATTAGAAGATGGCCACTTAGTATCAAGTGGTCCGCACTCAGTACTGATGAAGACATGCGGTGTTTATCAGGAATTATACCAATCACAATTTGGCACATGTTCAGAACAGGAGGTGGGCTAAATGAACAATCTAAATCATTGGAGAAGTCTTTTGCGTAATCAAAAAATCCGCTTTGTTCTTGCTAGCCTCATGACGATTATAACTGTCCTTTTAGGGCTTGGAATTCCGATTTTAGTTGGTAAAACAATTGATCTTATGATTTCAAATGAAATGCAGATGAACGAGTTTTGGAAAATGATTGGTATGATTGTAGTTGTGATTGCAGGAAATGCATTTTTTCATTGGCTGAGTACCCTACAATATCAGAAAATATCATTTGAAAGTTCTAAATTACTTCGCAACAGGGCTTTTCAGAAGGTGCACTCCTTATCTGTCCAGTATTATGATCAACATTCCCATGGAGATCTGATGAATCGATTAACAACTGATATAGAGCAGATATCTGAAGGTATTTCTTTGGGTCTACCACAGTTGATTAGCGGACTATTCACAATGTGTATAACGTTGGTATACATGTTGTTGTTAGATTACAAGACAACTATATTAGTTATTGTTCTTACACCTATATCCATTGTAGTAACTGCAAAAATTGCAAAGAAAACAAAGGAATTTTATGGAAAACAAGCGGTTATTAGAGGGAAAATGACCAATGAGACCAAGGAATCCATTAAACATCAAAAGGAAATTGTATTGCTTGGAACACAAATGATGATGGAAGAAAAAATTGACCAAATCAATCAATCCCTTGAAGAAAGTAGCATCCGTTCCATATTCTATTCCTCCATTGCAAATCCTTCCATTCGCTTTGTGAATATTATTGTGAGTATGGCAGTTTTGTTGTTTGGTGGAGGAGAAGTGATAAAAGGGATTATTACCCTTGGTCAGTTCAGTGTGTTTTTTTCCTATGCAAATCAGTATACAAAGCCATTTAATGAAATTTCTTCTGTTTTTTCACAGTTGCAGAATGCATTTGTCTGTGCAAATCGTGTATTTGAGTTCCTAGATGAAGAGGAAGAAGCTACAGATACGAGATGTTCCACTAAGCGAGAAGATCATCTAGAGTATAGTGATGAAATTCCTGTGATTTCTTTTCAACAAGTTGATTTTTCGTATCAGAATGAGAAAAAGGTTTTAGAACAAATTAATTTAGAGGTTCATAAAGGCAAAAGACTAGCAATTGTTGGAAAAACGGGATGTGGAAAATCGACGTTACTACAACTTTTGTTAAAGTATTATGTACCTCAAGCGGGGACCGTGTCTTTGAATGGAGTGGATTTAAATGAATTAGACGCAAAGATGGTTCGAAATGAATATGCTATGGTATTTCAAAACACATGGATTAAA
This sequence comes from uncultured Lachnospiraceae bacterium, assembly GCA_964635395.1. Taxonomy (GTDB): domain Bacteria; phylum Bacillota; class Clostridia; order Lachnospirales; family Lachnospiraceae; genus CAZWNX01. The sequence goes on along the minus strand of CAZWNX010000024.1, from coordinate 8,062 downwards.
AATGCTTCTGTTCTAGAAAACATCACTCTTAACAGAGAAGATATTACGATGAAAGAGGTGGAAATGGCACTTGAACGCTCCCACGCAAAACGGTTTGTAAATAACCTTGAACACGGTGTGCATACGGTTATAGGTGATCGAGGAGTGGAACTATCCTGGGGAGAAAAACAATTACTCTGTATTGCGAGGGCGATTGTCAAAATGCCCCATATCCTAATATTAGACGAGGCAACTTCTTCGATCGATACAAGAACTGAAATGATTATACAAAAAGTGCTTGCAAATTTGATGGAAGGCAGGACTTCTTTTGTGATTGCCCATCGATTGTCGACAATTCGTGATTCGGATTGGATTTTGGTGATGGATGAAGGGAAAGTAGTTGAACAAGGAACCCATGAAGAGTTGATGAATATAAATGGAATTTATAAGAAGATGTATCAAATTCAGATTTCAGGTTGAAAAAAGGTTCTATTTTTGTATAATAGAAATAGTGTCTAAGAAAATGATAAAATTGTTAGTGGAGGAAAGAAATGGCAAATGTAAGACGGATTTATGTGGAAAAGAAGGATGATTTTGCAGTACAGGCAAAAGAACTCCAAGAAGAAATCAAGAGTTATCTTTTAATTGATAGTGTAAAAAAGGTAAGGGTATTTATCCGTTATGACGTAGAAAATATATCGGACGATATTTTTGAAACAGCTTGCCATACCGTGTTTTGTGAACCACCAGTGGATATTCTATATCGTGAATCATTTGAGATGCCACAAGAAAGCAAGGTTTTCAGTGTGGAATTCTTGCCTGGGCAGTTTGATCAAAGAGCAGACTCAGCAGTGCAGTGCGTTCGTTTTTTAAGAGGTGAAGAGGAACCAGTCATTAAGACTGCAGTTACGTATCTTTTAGAGGGCACATTGACAGAGGAAGAATTTGAGCAGATTAAGGCATATTGTATTAACCCAGTGGATTCAAGGGAAACAGATTTATTAAAGCCGCAGACTCTAATTACAGAATTTGAAGAGCCAGAAGATGTTGAAATCGTTGACGGATTTATCCAAAAAAAGGAAGATGAATTAGTTAAATTATATGAATCACTCGGATTGGCAATGACAATGCGTGATTTTAAACATATACAGAATTATTTTATGAATGAGGAAAAAAGAGATCCTTCCATGACTGAAATCCGTGTGCTTGATACATATTGGTCGGATCATTGTCGCCATACTACATTTTCTACAGAGTTAAAAAACATCGATTTTGAAGATGGATATTATAAAGAAGCAATTGATAAAACCTATCAACAATATGTTGTAACAAGAGAAGAACTATTCCAGGGTAGAACTGATAAATTCGTTTGTTTAATGGATTTAGCATTAGTTGCTATGCGTAAACTTAAAAAAGACGGGAAATTGCAGGATTTAGAAGAGTCAGATGAAATCAACGCCTGCTCTATTGTGGTTCCTGTTGATATTGATGGAGAACCAGAAGAATGGTTGATTTTCTTTAAAAATGAAACACATAATCACCCAACAGAGATTGAACCTTTTGGTGGAGCAGCAACTTGTTTAGGAGGAGCGATTAGAGATCCACTTTCGGGAAGGGGATATGTATATCAGGCGATGCGTGTGACTGGTGCAGCGGATCCAACAGTTCCTGTATCTCAAACAATGAAGGGGAAATTGTCTCAAAAGAAACTAGTTCGTGGAGCAGCAAAAGGATACTCTAGTTATGGAAATCAAATCGGTCTTGCAACAGGACTTGTAAAGGAAATTTACCATCCAAATTATGTAGCAAAACGAATGGAAATTGGAGCAGTAATGGGTGCTGCACCTAGGAAAAATGTAATTCGTGAGACTTCGGACCCGGGAGATATGATTATTTTACTAGGTGGTAGAACAGGAAGAGATGGTTGCGGTGGAGCAACGGGTTCGTCCAAAGTTCATACACTAGAATCAATTGAAACCTGTGGAGCAGAAGTTCAAAAAGGAAATGCACCTACAGAACGTAAGATCCAAAGATTATTTAGAAGAGAAGAAGTTAGTAAATTAATTAAAAAGTGCAACGATTTTGGAGCGGGTGGAGTATCTGTAGCAATTGGAGAACTTGCAGATGGACTCATTGTTGATTTGGATAAGGTGCCAAAAAAATATGCGGGACTAAATGGTACAGAATTATCTATATCAGAATCACAAGAACGTATGGCTGTTGTAGTTGATCCTAAAGATGTTGACACCTTTTTACAATATGCAAAAGAAGAAAACTTAGAGGCGATTCAGGTTGCAATTGTAACCCAAGAAAAGAGACTCATTCTTAAATGGCGTGGGAAGGATATTGTAAATGTATCTCGTAAATTCTTAGATACCAATGGAGCACACCAGGAAACAGATATTAGCGTATTATTGCCACAAAAAGAATCATGCTATTTTGAACAAATTGCACTAGATCAGGTTAAAGACGCAATTTCAAAAGAAGATGCTAAGAAAGCAATGGAGGCGACTTTAAAAGATTTAAATGTATGCAGCCAAAAGGGACTAGTTGAGATGTTTGATTCTTCCATTGGTGCTGCTTCTGTATTGATGCCATATGGTGGAACCTATCAATTAACGCCTGTTCAGACGATGGTTGCAAAAGTACCTGTGCTAAAAGGAAATACGCAGACGGTTACGATGATGAGTTATGGGTTTGATCCATACTTATCGGACTGGAGTCCATTCCACGGAGCTATTTATGCAGTGGTTGAATCGCTTAGCAAAATTGTGGCAGCAGGTGGAGACTATAAAAAAGTTCGTTTTACATTCCAGGAATATTTCCAAAGGATGACTCAAGATCCAACGAGATGGAGCCAGCCATTTACAGCTTTGTTAGGAGCATTCCAGGCACAGATGGGATTTGAATTAGCGAGCATTGGCGGCAAGGATTCCATGTCTGGAACCTTCCATGATATTGATGTGCCTCCGACACTTGTTTCTTTTGCAGTAGACACAGCGTTATTAAAAGATGTTGTATCACCAGAATTAAAAACAGTTGGGAATGTACTTGTGAAAATTACATTACCAAAAGATCAATTCCAACAACCTGAATATAAGAAAATTGGTGAAATTTACGATGCAATCCATGCAATGATGGGTGAAAAGGTAATCTGTTCTGCATATGCGCTTGATTCAAAAGGTGTATTTGCTGGTGTGGCACAGATGGCATTTGGAAATCACGTTGGTGTGTCATTTGATGATTCATTGGAATTAAAAGATTTATTCCAAAATGAAATTGGTAATCTTGTTTGTGAGGTGGATGCGTCAAAACTTGCTTCTTTTGCTTTGCCATATTCTATAGTGGGTACAATTGTTGAAGATGGTTTTGTATATAAGAATCAAGTATTATCAACGCAAGAGGCTATTGGCTGTTGGAGTCAAACACTTGAAAAAGTGTTCCCAACGAAAGCAACTAAAGAAGAAGCAAAAATTCCTACACGTGAGTTCTACGAACCATCGATTTATGTATGCAAGCAAAAAATCGCAAAACCAACCGTGTTTATTCCTGTATTCCCAGGAACGAACTGCGAATATGACACAACAAGAGCGTTTGAACGAGCAGGAGCGAATGTAGTTACCAAGGTCTTTAAGAACTTGAGCTCTGCGGATATTCATGAGTCTGTAGATGAATTTGAAAAAGCAATCCGCAGTTCACAGATGATTATGTTCCCAGGTGGATTCTCAGCTGGAGACGAACCAGACGGTAGCGCCAAATTCTTTGCAACTGCCTTCCAGAATGAACAATTAAAAGTTGCGGTAATGGATCTACTCAATCAAAGAGATGGACTTGCATTAGG
>CAZWNX010000024.1:0-4142 GCA_964635395.1 uncultured Lachnospiraceae bacterium | reverse complement strand
GTTGCACCAAAAGAGTGGATTGAGCGTCTATTTAATAATGGACAAGTTGCAACACAGTATGTCGATGTGGATGGAAACTGCACAATGGACGAAGAATGGAATGTGAATGGTTCTTATGCAGCAATTGAAGGTATTTTATCTCCAGACGGAAGATGTTTTGGTAAAATGGCGCATTCAGAACGTAGAGACCTAGGTGTAGCTCAAAACATTCACGGAGAACAGGACTTGATGATTTTTGAATCCGGTGTAGAGTACTTCTTGTAGGAGAATGGAATTATAGTATTAGAATATATGAAATGATAATAGGACCCAAAGGCTGATTATGATATCTGATTTGCCTAAAGGGTCCTATTTTTAATGGATGCTATACTGGTATCACTTACTTCTTACTTTTATATTCAAAAAATTCTGGATTTGACTTCTTTAAAAGTGGGCGGAGTGCATTATAGATTAGTACGGCCACAATGGTGGATGTCACAGCATTAAAGGAAGTGGTTGCTAAATTCCAGGTAAGTGATAATTCGGCAGCAGGTTTTCCTAAAATGGCGAGTTTATAGAAGTAGCCAATGAGTGGGTCAAAAATGACATTAAATAATAATCCACAGATGCTTGCTATTAATGAAACACTCCAAACCTTTTTAGTCGAGGTCTGTTCATTGATTTTGCAGATTTTATGAGCAACAAGACCAGTGATCAGGCCGATACATAGTTTTAAAATAAATGTTTTTGGTGCATAGACAATATATACTGGATCGAGTAAATCACCAATTGTCATTCCGATAGCGCCACCCAGTCCTCCATATAAACTGCCTAAAATGAGGGCACCCAATACGCAGACAGCGTTTCCAAGATGAATGGATGTAAAATCATTTCCAACTGGGATTTTAATTTGTAGATACGTAAATACCACATAGGATAGAGCTGCAAACAAACCTGTAGCCACTATTTTCAATAAATGTTCTTTTTTCATAATCATAAACCATACCTTTCCTCATAACTAGTTGTTGTTATGTCATTATTATAGCCATGAGTGGTATTGTTTAAATATCCAATTTGAAAGATGTGGACAATGCCAGTTCAAATAGTACTTGTTTATCATAAGAAGCTTGCTTATAATAAAACGAGAGAAGATCTGGTTAAAATATATAAATTAATTGAGAGGAAAAGGGTTATTTAGAATGAAAAAAACAGCTTATGAAAAGCATGGGGCATTACGCGTGCAGGAGAGAAATTTGGTGGATTTGAATGGTAACATTGTATTTTTGAGGGGAGTAAGCTCGCATGGACTTTCTTGGTATCCAGAGTATATCAATCAGGATTCCATTGCATTTATGAAAGAAGCTTGGGATATCGATGTGATTCGTCTTGCAATGTATACAGCAGAAGAGGATGGCTACTGTGTTTCGGATGATGCAAATCGAGAAAAACTTAAAAAAGTAGTTGAACAAGGGGTAATGGCAGCAAAAGAACTTGGATTATATGTCATTATTGATTGGCATATCTTAAGTGATAGCAATCCATTGATGAATTTGGATCAAAGCCTTGCTTTTTTTGAAGAAGTTGCCAATAAATATGGGAATCAGGATCATGTGATTTTTGAAATCTGTAATGAGCCAAACGTGGGCGCATCTTGGGAAGATATTCAAGATTACGCAAGAAAAGTAATTCCTGTAATACGTAAATATAGTCCCGAAAATGTAATTTTGGTTGGGACGCCTACCTGGTCTCAGGATGTTGATTTGGCAGTGAACAGTCCGTTGTCAGAATATGATAACATTATGTATGTATTACATTTTTATGCGGATACCCATAGAGATGATTTGAGAAAAAAACTAGAGGATGCTCACGATAGTGGCTTACCAATTTTTGTGAGCGAGTTTGGTATTTGTGATGCTTCAGGAAATGGATCAATTAATGTTGAACAGGCGGATCTATGGATTGAATTACTAACAAAGCGCAATATTAGCTATGTAATTTGGAACTTATCGAATAGGGATGAGTCTTCAGCATTCTTTTTACCAGATTGTAACAAATTGGTTGACTTCAAAAAGGAAGATTTAAACGATTCGGCTATTTGGTTTATTGACAAAATGGGAAGAGCAGACGCGCTATAAATTTATATGAACGGATGCAATATTTAAAAGTATAAAAAGGGAACCAATCACATTGAATTGGTTCCCTTTGTTTGATGTGCACCCAGCGGGTGCATAAACGATAGTCTATTCAGCTACAACATCCTGGGTGAGTGCATTATCACTCACGGTATTTCCGCTTGTACTATTCTGACTCATGTTATTTAATAAGTCAGTAATTTCTTTGGTCAAATCTTCCGCAGATTTTTCTTGCTGAGTGGGAGCAATTGCAACTGAATAATAAATCCAGTAGCCAAATCCACCAATTACCAAAACAGTCAATAAAGCGGTTACAACTTGAATAACTTTCTTTTTGATTTTTTCTTTTTTTACAGTCTTTTTTCTATTTTTCTTTTCGTTTTTGTATGCATTTACTTTTTCCTGACTCATGGGATTCCTCACTTTTATCTTAGTATGTGTGATGATATATGGTCACCTATATCATCTTATTAAGAAACTTGTCAAATGTCAAATGATTCTATAAAAATATTGACACGTAAAGAAAAATATGTAAACATGAACATATGAGCACACGTTCATGTGTTTGGAGAAAGAAGGACTGTTATGGAAGAGAGTGGCATGAAATGTAACTGCAATTATCTATGTTCTAAGGAGCATGAAATTGAAGAAGTTAGAAAATCAATTCCAATAGACGATAAATTATTTGAGCTAGCAGACTTTTTTAAAGTCTTTGGGGATTCCACAAGGATTCGAATTCTATATGTATTAATGAATTCAACAATGTGTGTCTGCGATATTGGTTACTTGCTAGGAATGAGTCAATCGGCAATTTCACATCAATTGCGTTTATTAAAGCAAATGAATCTTGTGAAAACCAAACGTGAGGGTAAAATTATTTTTTATACCATAGCAGACGATCATATTATGAAGATATTAAGCCAAGGGATGGAACATATTTTAGGGGAATAATGAGATTGGGGTGTGGAATGAAAAAAGCCATATTTAGAGTAGAGTTAAGCGAAAGTCTACTAAAAGAAATGATGAAACAATACCATATTAATAAACGGGACTATAAAGAGGTTTTTAAAGTCTATCATACCTATGTGAGAAATCTCAAACTCCATGTTTTCTATGATGATTGTGAGGAGGGCAGGTTATTGTGTGTCAAACTGGACATCGTAAACGGATTCCCAGCGATTTTTTCATATATGGGGGAAGCACAATTGATTGAAGAAAAACTAAGCGATGAGAAGAACATAATGGGACAGTACTATTTTGACTGCATATTGCTTAAGGCCATGGAAGTTGGATATGCTATTTTTGGACAACTATACAAGGAAAAAACAGGTAGTATAATCACAGAAATGAAATTTATTGGGGATGAAATACCGATTCAAAAACAGGTTGAACTTTTAGCATGCCTTAGGCCAGAAGGAATTGAGATGAACGAAAGCTATGTATTTATTCCTAAAAAGACCATTGGAACCATACTATTGCTTCAAGATGAAAACAATAAAGCAAATTGTGTTGAGTTCGATTTATGTAAAAACTGTAATGCAAAAACATGTGAAAGGAAGATGAGAAAATGATCCATTTATATGAAGGTGACGGGAAGGGCAAAACGAGTGCGGCTATTGGATTATGCATTCGAAGTCTAGGGAATAATCACAGAGTAGTATTTGCACAATTTCTCAAAGGTAGAAAGAGTGGAGAAATCGAATTTTTCAACCAATATGATTTGCCTAATTTATCAGTATATCGTATGGAAAAAGACTATGGATTCTACAAAGATTTTACAAAAGAGCAGTTAGAGCAAGTGAGAAATTATAACAATGCGATGCTTGACGCCATTCGAAAGGAATGCATTGAAAAAGAAATTCACTTAGTTGTTTTGGATGAAATTACTTATCCATATGCTTTTGATTTGATTGATCAAAAGAAATTAAGAGACTTCATTATTGCGGTGAAAGAGCAAACTGAAATTGTATTTACGGGAAGAAATCCAGACTCATTTTTTGTAGAGTTAGCAGATTATCATACCGAAATGAA
>CAZWNX010000023.1:11509-30001 GCA_964635395.1 uncultured Lachnospiraceae bacterium | reverse complement strand
CTCCTCAACCTTATTTCCTATATGTCTTCTTCTAAGCTGTCCACAGGCACCGTCAATATCCCGACCCATTTCCCTTCTAATAGTAACATTTATTCCATATTTTTCAAGTTTATTTTTAAATGCAATCACGCGTTCCATACTTGGCTGTATATATGCACGCTCTTTGATTGGATTTATTGGGATTAAATTGACATGACACGCCTGCTTTTGCAAAAGCTTCGCTAACGCAATCGCTTCCTTAACTGAATCGTTTACATTTGCTACTAGACTATATTCATAAGAAATCCTTCTATTTGTTTTATAATAATAATACTCGCATGCCTCTAATACCTGATCAATCGAATAGCGATTGGCAATTGGCATGAGCTTTTTCCTGGTTTCATCCGTTGTCGCGTGCAATGAAATTGCTAACGTAATCTGGAGATTTTCATTTGCTAATTGCTCAATTTTTGGAACCAATCCACAGGTTGATACCGTTATATTACGTTGACTAATATTCAATCCCTTGTCATTGGTTAATAGTTTTATGAATTTGATAAGATTCTCATAATTATCAAGTGGCTCACCCGTTCCCATAACAACTACATTGGATACTCGTTCGTTTGTATCTCGCTCAATTGCATAAATTTGCTCAAGCATCTCCGCTGGAGTTAAGTTTCTAGTTAATCCGCCAATCGTAGACGCACAAAAAGTGCACCCCATTTTGCATCCAACCTGGGATGAAATGCACACGCTATTGCCATGTTTATACTGCATCCAAATGCTTTCCACTGCATTCTTATCTTCTAATTCAAAAAGATACTTCTTTGTCTGATCTAATTTCGACTCTTGCTTATCAATGATTTCGAATGATAATTTTGTACACATGGTTTCTAATTTTGCACGCGTCTCTTTTGACAAATTGGACATATCCTCAAACCGAACAGCTTTTTGCTTATGGAGCCATTCATAAATTTGACTAGCACGAAACGGTTTCTCATTAATTGAACCAAGGAAATCTTTTAATTCTTCAAAATCCAATGACTTAATATCAACTTTTTCCACTCATATCCTCTATTCTTTGAAAACATGCCATATAAAATCCATCTGTACCATGAATCCCTGGCAATAATTTTTTTTCTTCTATCAATTCAAATTGTGGCTTATTCACAAACCACTCTCTATTCTCTTCATTTTCTTCCTTCAAAATAGTGCAAGTACTATACACAAGTTTTCCACCCGGTTTTACATACTGGGCTGCACACTCTAAAATCCGTCGTTGCAAAGTGACAATATCCTGAATTGAATTTTCCGTCAATCGATACTTAATATCTGGTTTTCTTCCAATCACTCCGATTCCAGAGCATGGAAGGTCACAGATTACTACATCTGCATTCTGAATCCACGCTTCATCCACTACTGTTGCATCAAAAACCTTCACATCGATATTATGATATTTGGTTCTAGCAATATTTTCCTGAATTAGAGCTACTTTTTCCTGCGACTTATCCCTTGCACTAATTCTGCCCGTTCCATTTAATTTGGTGGCTGCATGTAGGGTTTTTCCCCCCGGCGCTGCACATAAATCAAGCACGGCATCATGTTGCTTTATATGTGCACACTCTGTCACATACATTGCTCCTAAGTCCTGTATCATCCACTGTCCACTAGAAAATCCAGGTAACTCCATTATACGATCCACTTGTTCAAGACAATACGCATATTCTAGATTTTCATCCTGAATCGCTTCTATTCCATGTTCTTTTATTTGGTTAAGCAATTGATTTTTTTCATCTTTTGATAGATTTTCATCTACTCTGATAGTAATTGGCCTCTTTTCGATAAGACCTTGCAGAATTATCTCAAGTTGGTCACTTCCATATTCTCTAAGAAGTTTTTCAACAATCCACTTTGGCATAGAAAACTGTACCGAAAAATAGTCTACTACATGTTCTTCTTTTCGAGGATAGGTAATCTCCAATTTTTGTCTACTAATTGTTCTTAACACGCCATTGACAAATCCTTTGAGATTCGAAAACCCCTTTTTATTAGCAAGTTTTACACTCTCATTACAAGCAGCCGAATCCGGGACTTTATCCATAAATAAAATCTGATATACACCCATCCTTAAGATTGTGCGAATAACTGGCTTCATTTTATTGGTTTCAACTTTTGAGTAATGATTAATTACATAATCAATTTTGATTTTTTCCTCCACCACTCCCTGAGTAAGTAGTTTGATAAAGCTTCGATCCGTTTTCTCCAAAAAGCTATACTTGTCAAGTACTTGGCGAATCACAACATGGCTGAATTGATTTTTTTCCAAAATGAGTAACAACATCTCAAGAACGATTTCTCTACTATTCATGGATCCCTTTCTATGCTTCCTGCTTAAAGACAGTATTTTGCTCTAATTTATTACCTGCCAAATACTCTCTCACTGACATCATTTTTTTCCCTGGAGTCTGAATCTTTGTTACCTCAAGGACTCCTTCACCACATTGAATGATCAACTTATCCTTCATTACTTGCAAAATACATCCAGCCTTTTTTTCTGTTTCCACAGTTGTTGCGAGTAACCCACTCGTCAATTCAATTTCTGGGATTGCCTTTGCTTCCCAGATTTTAATCTGCTTTCCATCTAAGTAGGAATATGCACTGGGCCAAGGATTAAGTCCTCTAACCAAACACTCAATACTATGACTTGATTGATTCCAATCTATATTTCCCATTGTTTTATCAAGCATTTTGGCATAGCAACTTTGTTCATTATTTTGCTTTATTGGTTGTATCCCACCATTTTCAAGATTGCTTAAGACTTTAATGATCAAATCGGCTCCTGCCACTGATAATTTATCATGCAATGTTTGGGCTGTTTCTGTTGAATCCATTTCTACAACTACTTGATCAAGCATATCTCCTGTATCAATTCCTTCATCCATCTGCATAATTGTAACGCCGGTTTGCTTTTCTCCATCTATAATAGACCACTGAATTGGTGCTGCCCCACGATATTTAGGCAATAATGACGCATGAATATTGATACACCCATACTTCGGAATGGATAATATTTCCTTTGACAGAATTTGTCCAAATGCCGCAACGACAAATAAATCGGCGTTATATTGGCGTAATTGATTTACATTTTCCTGACTTCGTACTTTAATTGGTTGAAACACTTCTATCCCATGCGCGATTGCCCACTCCTTTACAGCGGACATACTTGTAACTTTACCTCTACCCTTTTGTTTGTCGGGTTGCGTTACGACAGCCAAAATTTCATGTCCACACGCCGCAAGCTTTTCAAGTGGCAATACTGCAAATTCAGGTGTTCCCATATATACGATTTTCATTTAGCCACAACCTCCTAAACCCTATTCCATTCTAAATTCATATGCCTCGTCCTCATCTTCTTCAAGCGCAGAGGTTTCAAGTAAGTCTCCTTCAACAAGATCAACATATAGTTTTCCATTTAAATGATCAAGTTCATGGCATATGGCTCTTGCTAATAATCCTTCACCTTCAATTTCAAATTCTTCAAATGCTTCATTTCTAGCTTTTGCTTTAACGTAGTCCGGTCTCGTCACGATTCCACACTTACCCGGAACTGATAAACATCCCTCATGCCCCGTCTGCGTTCCGCTTGTCTCAAGTATTTCAGGATTAATCATTACAATTGGTCCCTCACCAGTAGTATCAATAACAACCACTCGTTTAAGCACTCCGACTTGCGGTGCTGCTAACCCAACACCATTTTCTTCATACATAGTGTCTATTAAATCTTCAATTAATTCTCTCACTCTGTCCGTCATTTCACGCACTTCTTTACATGGTTTTGTTAATACAGCGTCCCCATATTCACGAATTTTTCGAATTGCCATTTTGCCTCCTTTTTGACCCTCTTGATACACTGGATCATTTACAGTGATTAATATGTATTTAATGGATTCACATCTACAAAAAATGCTTCTCCATCTTCCTTATTTCCAATTTGCTCCCATTGATATTCAAGTTGATCTCGAATAAGAAGTGCTTTTACTTCATCACTTTCTTTCAAATAGAAAACCTGTCTATAGACATCTTTTATTTTTTCGATTGTAGCACTCGTAGGTCCAACCACTACCAACTTTGGATAGTTCTTCTTTACATATTCTACAATCTCATTTGCACGACTTACCACTTTATCCTGCTCTCTTCCCTGCAAAACACCCATTAAAACGTTGGAAACCGGTGGGTACCCCATACAGGTACGATATGCCATCTCTTCCTTATAAAATCCAGTGTAATCGTGATTTGCTGCTCGTTTAATACAATAATGGTCTGGTTGATAAGTTTGAATCACTACTTTCCCTGGCTTATTTGCTCTACCAGCTCGTCCTCCAACCTGTGTCAAAAGCTGAAATGTTTTTTCACCACTTTGATAATCATTTGCAAATAGTGACAAGTCTGCTGCTATAATTCCAACTAATGTTACGTTTGGAAAATCATGTCCTTTTGCAATCATTTGCGTTCCAATCAAAATATCTGCTTTTTGCTCGGAAAATTTTGATAAAATCAAGTCATATCCATCCTTTTTTCGAGTCGTATCAGCATCCATTCGAAGTGTCTTCGCCGTCGGGAACTGTTTGTGTAAAAGTGCCTCAATTTGTTGTGTCCCAGCTTTAAAGCCAAGTATATAAGGACTTCCACACTCTGGGCAGATGTTTAGTGCTTCTCTTTCATAACCACAGTAATGGCACTTTAGTTTTCCATCTGAATGTTGTGTTAAAGAAATGTCACAGTGCTGACATTTTACTACGGTTCCACAAGCCCTGCAAGAGATAAATCCTGCATACCCTCTACGGTTCATAAATAACATGATTTGTTCTTTATGATCTAATGCACGTTGCATTTCATATTGTAATTGTTTTGAAAAAATACTACGATTTCCATTTTTGAGTTCGTCTCTTAAATCAACAATACTAACTTTTGGAAGCTCGCTATCCTCATAACGATTCTTTAGCTCAAGTAATTCATATTCACCTTGCATTGCCAACTTGTAAGTCTCAAGAGAAGGCGTTGCTGATCCTAGAACAAGACTTGCACCAAAATGAATTGCCAATTCTTTGGCTACCTCTCTAGCGTGGTATTTTGGTATGGTATCACTCTTGTAGCTTGTTTCATGTTCTTCATCTATAATAATAAGTCCCAAATCATCAAAAGGCGTGAATAGCGCACTTCTAGGACCAATCATAATCCTCACGTCACCAAGTCTTGCTCTCTCAAACTGATCGAATCGCTCTCCCTGGGAAAGTTTTGAATTCATAACGGATACACAGTCCCCAAACACTTCCTGAAAACGATGTACTGTTTGATAAGTAAGAGCAATTTCCGGAATCAACATAATGACCTGCTTACCCTGCAATAGCGCTAATCGAATCATCTCAATATAGACTCTTGTTTTTCCACTTCCAGTAATTCCAAATAAAAGATATGTTTTGCAAACGGATGCTGCAAAATTTGTTTCAAAACACTTAATTGCCTGTTCCTGTTCGTCTGTCAATTCCGTAAATGCTTTTCGCTGCGCATCCGCTTCATAGGGTGTTCTTTGACGAACCGACTCATCTACCGTCAAAATGTTATGTTCAACCATTTTATCAATTGTCTTCGCTGATACTCCTAATTCACTGATTGCTACCGACCAGTCCAATGTCCCATCTATTAACAAACGTTTCATCAGTCTTGCTTTTGCATATTGCTTCTTATCACTAAATTGTTGCTCTAAAATTTGTGCTGTATATGCATCAAGGACAAGGGAAATTTTTTTCTCAACCTTTTTTTGAATGGTTGTTTTAACCGGTAATACGGTCTTTAATGCATGTATCATTGTTCCGCCATAGCGTTTTTTAATAAACATAGCGAGCCGAATCCGCTCTGTGTCAAGTGATACACCTGTATTTCGAATCGAATCAACTGACTTTATTTTGTGAATTGGATAATCCGATTTATCAACAAGCTCAATCACATAGCCTGTAATCAGCTTATTCCCTTTTCCAAAAGGTATATTGACAAGCAAACCAACCTTCACATCCATCACTAGGTGTTCTGGCACAAGGTACTGAAACACTCGATCTAATTGTTCATGTGAAATATCGATTATTATATTGGCATAAATTCTCTCATCTTGATTATTCAATCTGCTTTCACCTTACATTCCACGCACCACATCTGCAATGATGAGTCGGTCATCCATTGGATATTTAACACCCTTGATTTCCTGGTAGTCTTCATGTCCTTTACCTGCAATAATAATCACATCTTTTGGTTTTGCATGTGCAATTGCATAGGCAACTGCCTCTCTACGGTCACATATCTCCACGAACTCTCCACCCGTTTCTAATAGTCCCGTTTTAATGTCTGCAATAATATCAAGTGGCTCTTCATCCCTTGGATTATCCGATGTAATAATGGTTAAATCCGCCAAACGCCCACTCACTCTTCCCATATCAAACCGTCTTAATTTTGAGCGACTACCTCCACATCCAAATACACAGACTAATCGCTTGGGTTCATATTCTTTTAAGGTTGTTAATAAACTTTCAAGTGCCATCGCATTATGTGCATAGTCAATCAGCACTGTAAACTCACTTGAAACAGGTACTAATTCTATCCGTCCTCTTACATGTGCCGTTCTAAGTGCTTCTAGGATTGTTTGATTTGGAATATCAAAATGCCTGCAAAGGGCAATTGCTGTCAGGGCATTGTAAACACTAAATTTACCTGGACTTTGAAGGGTCACATCTAGTTCAAGTGCATTCTTTGTTGCAAAAGAGACACCTAACCACCCTTCCCCTTTCATATAATGAACATCTGTTGCTTGGATTGTTGCATCCTGTGAAAAACCAAAAAATTCAAGTTCACATGTATGATTTTCAATAATTTTCTTATAATGCTGATCGTCACAGTTAATAATTCCAACCTTACATTGTCTAAATAAAAGACTTTTGCATGCAATATAGTCCTCTAAGTCTTTATGCTCTCCTGGTCCAATATGATCTGGTTCAAGATTCGTGAAAATTCCATAGTCAAATAGGAAGCCCTGTGTTCGATGTAGCATTAATCCTTGAGAAGAAACTTCCATCACAACAATCTCAATCTGTTGCTCCACCATTTTACTAAAATATTCTTGTATTATCGTTGACTCAGGTGTTGTGTGACTTGCAGGTATTACAGTATCCCCAATAATGGTTTCAATCGTTCCAATTAGTCCAACTTTCTTACCTGCTTTTTCAAGGATTGATTTAATCAAGTACGTGGTCGTGGTTTTTCCCTTCGTCCCAGTTACACCTATGATTTTCAATTTCTTTGCGGGATGATTATAAAATGCAGCTGCAATGAATGCCATTGCATATCTTGTATCGCCTACTTTAATAATTGTTGGTAGCTCGCCATATTGTTCCAAAATAGATTGGTCAATCTCTTTTCGAACCACAATAACAGCAGCTTTTTTTTGAATTGCTTCTTCTATATAAAGATGCCCATCACTATTCATTCCTTCAATGCAGATAAATAGGCAGCCTTTCTCCAACTTTCTCGAATCATTGACAATGCTTGTGACAACACAATCGGCATTCCCAATGAGTAAATCATACTTCATATTTTCTAACAATTGTCCTAATTTCATATTCATCACCATACCATATTCTATTTGGATTTCTTTAAAAAGATTAGCATATTTAGTGGAAAAACACAAGAATTATACAATATCTATACCCTCTGTTTCACCAAAAAACAACTCAGGGCGCAAACCCTGGGTTGTTTTTTTGATTCTTATGAGGGGGGGAGATAGTGAATTCGATTCATCTATCATGTTTACATTATAAAATCTATTTGTGTCTATTTTGTGTTTATCTTATAAAAAAATGAGAAAGTTTATAAACTCTAAAAAAAATCATTCTAAAAAAACATCCTCAAATGCATACTCTTTTAGGACAATTTGAGTTGTCTTTTGATTTCTAAATTCGTTGATTTGTGGATAAAAAACAACTTTTATGTGGACCTTGTCACCCTTCGAAGAATTGATCAAAGAAACCGCCTGCTGCCCATAGAGATTATATAATTGTTCAAGGAACACCTCTGCCTGATGAAATAAAACCGCAATGATTTCATTGCCTTCCTGGTCTTTGAGTGTCATATTTATTACATTTTTATTCTTACCCAATATGCTTATCTTAATAATCTGCAAGTTTTTTTGAGCAAACAGTGGTTTTTCATTTCCCATACCAAACGGTTCTAGAATGGATAATTCTTCTACTAACTCCTGTGTAATATAAGAAATAGGCAATACCAAATCAATTTTAATTTTTTCCTCAAAATCGCTTTGCGAAAGTTTATGGTTATCATTTAGATACCTTCGAAATGCATCCACTTGATCTTCTTCCATGGACAAACCTGCTGCCAGATGATGCCCTCCAAATTTCGTCAAAAACTGCTTTGCTTTCACAAGTTCCTCATACATATGATATGCCTCAATGGAACGACCCGATCCTTTGACACCTTCCTGTGTTTTTGTTAATACAAAAACAGGTTTATAAAACTTTTCGCGTAGTCTTCCCGCAATAATTCCAGCCAAGCTTTCATGACACTGCTCTAGATATACAACAATAATACCATCCTTCGCAAATCCTTTTTCCTGAATTATTTGCATTGCCTTTTCTGTATTCTCAAGTGTCATTGATTTACGGCTATCATTTAATTCCTTTAATTCACTAGCAATTTGGACACATTCTCGATGGTCTGAGCACGCGAATAGTGAAAATGCCCTGGCTGCAGAATCCAATCTTCCTGTTGCATTAATACAAGGTCCAAGGATGAAACCCACATGGTATACTTCCAATTTTTTTCCCGCTAATTGAGTTGCATCTAAAAGTGCTTTTAAGCCAATATTACTGGTTTCTTCCATATATTTTAGCCCATGCTTCACTAAAATTCTATTTTCATCCATCAACACCATAACATCGCCAATTGTTGCAAATGCTGCAAACCCTAACAGTTCTTTTCTGAGTTCTTCGGCATCCGTACAATTATCAAATACGCCCATTGCCTCAACGACTTTATAGGCAACAAATGCACCACAGATTCCAGAATAAGGATATTTACTATCACTACGTTTTGGATTTACAATTGCATCGGCCGGCGGAAGTATTTCTCTTCTTACAACTTCTCCACCTTCCTTTTCACACATTTCTTCAAATGGGACTTCATGGTGATCTGTAACAACCACTGTCATTCCCAAGGATTTTGCATATGCGATCGGCTCCATTGCAGAAATTCCGTTGTCACAAGTAATAATGGTGTCAATTCCGGCCTCATAGGTTTGCTTTACAAGTTGCTCGTTCATTCCATATCCATCTACAATTCGATCTGGAATGAGTACACTGACCTTCCCCCCCATGGACGTAATTCCCTTCCACAAAATGTAAGTCGCCATTACTCCGTCAATATCATAATCACCAATAATCCGAATTTCCTTTTGCGCGTTCACTTTATCCAGTATCAATTTTCGCGCAAGGTCAATATCTGGCAACTGATTTGGCGAATGAAGCTTGGATAAAGGTGTTTCTAAATAGTCTCTAATCTCATCCAAATTTTCGAGGTCTCGATTGCGAATAATTCTCGCCAACATTGGTGAAATTTGAAATTCCTTCGTTATTTTTTCAAAATCTGCTTTTTTTGTAATTACAACCCACTTTGCCATACAATCTCCTAATAGAATTCTTAATCTAAGTCTCTATTTTGGCAGATACGATTGGCAATTGCAATAGACAGGATAAAAACTACAACGCTTACTATAACGAATCCAATGGTTAAAGCAACTCTATATTGAAATAAATGAGTCATCACCGTTTTCATTTGTGGATCTCTTTGACGAATGAGTCCATTCATTGCATTCATCCCTACGAAGAATAAAAGTCCTGGAACGAGACGTATAATTCCAATTAACTGCTGCCCTACGTGTTTTCCAAATTGATAAAAAACAAGCATTTGTAATGATCCAAACAAAATAATGCCTCCAAATGCTAACATCGTAACAATTCCATCCATCTTTGTAACTTCAATTCCCATCAATACATTGATTAGCATTGCAAGGATTCCGACCGTAAATCCCAATACTACCATTCCTAGAAAATATAGATATCGACCGCCAATGCGCTCACTATTCTTGGCTGGCAATAGTGCCAAAAAACCATTTTCAATTTTAGAATCATATGCAAATGGTGTTGTTGACAAAATCAAGCTTCCGAATCCCATGTAAATGACTGCCCAAGTTGGTTGTTTCATCCCAATGGATAAAATAATTGCAATCGCTGTAAATACAACCAAGGTTTTTACCTGAATGATTGTAATCTTGGTATCTATTTCCGTAAATTGAAGAATTCTTTTTATATTCATAATCTTCCTCCACCCCTTTTTCTAACAATACATTGGGTCTTCATTTAATTTTTTCATATAATGTGTAACCACATCATCTACAGTTACTTTTTCTACTAAAAAGCTATGCTTTGTTTGATCTAAATCACTCTTTTTGATTAATGCTTCAAAAGACACTTTTGATTTTTGAATATGCACCGCCTTTTTCAAACTTTCATGCCCAGCATCTTCAAAACCACCCTTTACTAATACATAGTCCATTATGAGAGCATCTTTTGTATCAAAGAAAACCTGCTGCCCATTATGAATAAAAAAGATGTAATCAGCAATCTTCTCTAGGTCTTCCATTAGGTGAGTTGAAAAAAACACACTCCTATCTCCATCTTTTATATAATCCTGTAATATTTCTAACACCTCATCCCGACTAATTGGATCTAATCCTGCAGTTGCTTCATCTAAAATGAGCACCTTTGTATCTCTTGCTAACACTGTTGAAAGCATTAGCTTAATTTTCATTCCTTTTGAAAAACTATCAATTTTTTTCTTTTCTGGTAATTTCCACCTACGTATATATTCATAAAAAATAGTTTCATCAAAAGTAACATAAAATTGCTTCATGATTCGTACGATATCTTTCATTATAAAATTTGAGGGGAAATAGCACTCGTCTCGCACGAACCCGATTTTTTCCTTATACATAACCTCATCTTCTTCAAAACTGCACCCATCTATACAAATGCTACCCTCTCTCTTTAATAACCCTAATATAGAGTGTATTGTGGTCGTCTTACCTGCACCATTTTGACCTACATATCCCATAATATAACCTTTTGGTAACGTAAACGAGATATCTTTTAGCTCAAAACCATCATACACTTTTCTCAAACCGCGAACTTCCATTACTATTTCTTCCATATCCATCTTTACTCCTCATCATCAAGTAATTCATACATTCGAAACACTTCTTCTTTTGGTATCTTAATCATCCTAGCGTACTGAATGATCTGCATTAAACTCTCTTCCACCTTTTTAAGATATTGTTCCTTAATCATTTCATTATCACGTTCTAATACAATACTCCCTTTTCCAGCTCTTGTTGCAATAAACCCTTCTGCTTCTAATTCAGTATAGGCTCTACTCGTTGTAATAACACTGATCTTAAGTTCCTTTGCCAATTGTCTGATCGATGCAAGTTCCTGGCCAGGGACCATTTCACCCGTTAGAATCTGCTCTTTTATCTGTTCCTTTATTTGTTCATAAATTGGTTGCTGGGAATGATTACTTAGAATAATCCGCATTGGTTCCCCCCTTCTAATCTTTATTTGACTATATAGTGTCATTTCCGTTCTTTGTGTTCATACTGTATATGCACTATTATATACAGTATCTTTCTTTCGTCAAGCAATTTCTTGGTTTTCGTACAATTGCACAAATCTCTTTGTCTATTTTAACGTATTTTCATCAATCATTAACAGTTTACTACTCTTGTATTCGTACCTATGGTATATTTTATTTATATGACTTTAGAAAGGGGTATTGTGCATGTCAAATACACATTGTAAAAACCAACAGTTTCAAGAGCTTGAAGAATATATACTTTCTCTTAATGAAAAAGAGAGCGCACTTATTAGCGTTCTTCATAAAGCACAAGAACTTTTTGGATATCTTCCACAAGAAGTTCAAATGTTTGTCAGCAAGAAAATGAATATTCCTGTATCCGATGTTCATGGAGTCGTAACTTTTTACTCCTACTTTACGGAAACTCCAACTGGTAAACATGTCATCAATGTTTGTATGGGAACCGCTTGTTTTGTTAAAGGCTCTGCAGACGTTTTGGATGAATTTGAACGCAAACTTGGTGTAAAAGTAGGTCAAACGACTCCCGATGGGCGTTTTACACTCCAGGTATTACGTTGCGTTGGGGCCTGTGGTCTTGCTCCAGTTGTAACCGTTGATAACCGAGTGTATGGTCATTTCACCAAACAAATGGTATCTAAAACGTTAGAAGAATATAGTGAATAGGAGGGCTTACTTTGAAAAAAATAGAATCTTATGAAATACTTGAGTCAATGCATTTAGACTATATGAACAATATTAAAATCCGGATGCCATCCATTGAAGATGAACTGGCTGCTGAAAACACAATCTGCAAAAGACTCATCACCGTATGTGGTGGAACCGGATGTCAATCAAGTGATAGTTCTTTGATTATTGACAAATTTAATGAAGAAATACAAAAAGCCGGAATTGCGGATCAAGTAAGTGTTGCTATTACTGGTTGTTTTGGTTTTTGTGAAAAAGGACCCATTGTTAAAATTCATCCAGATAATGTCTTCTATATTCATGTTACTGTTTCAGATGTGAAGGAAATCGTTGATACTCATTTACTAACAGGTCAATGCGTAAATCGTCTACTTTTTGAAGATCCTGCTCAGAAAGCTGTTGTGAAGAGACAGGACGAGATGTCCTTCTATAAAAAGCAAAAGCGTGTAGCCCTTCGTAACTGTGGTTTAATTAATCCAGAAGATATAACCGATTACATTGGTTTAAAAGGATATCTTGCCCTTGGCGAAATCGTTACTAAACTAACCCCCGATGATGTTATTCAAACCATTAGTGCATCCGGTCTTCGTGGTCGTGGTGGCGGTGGATTCCCTACTGGGAAAAAATGGGCCCTAACAAAAGCATCCATTTCCGATCAGAAATACATTATCTGCAACGCTGACGAAGGTGATCCTGGTGCATTTATGGATCGTTCCATATTAGAAGGAGATCCAAATTCAGTTCTTGAAGCTATGGCCATCGCTGGCTATGCAATTGGTGCCTCAAAGGGATACATCTATATCCGTGCAGAGTATCCACTCGCCGTAAATCGTATCCAAATTGCGCTAAAACAAGCAAAGGAACTAGGTCTTTTAGGCGACTCCATATTAGGAAGCAATTTTTCATTCGATATCGAACTCAAATTCGGAGCCGGTGCATTTGTCTGTGGAGAGGAAACTGCTCTCATTCATTCCATTGAAGGAAAACGAGGTGAACCAACAAATAAACCACCTTTTCCTGCACAAAGCGGACTATTTGGTAAGCCAACCTGTGTAAATAATGTCGAAACTCTTGCTAATATTCCTGCAATTATACTACGTGGCTCAGATTGGTATCGTAGCATGGGAACTGCTGGTTCAAAAGGAACAAAAGTGTTTGCGTTAGCTGGAAAAATAAATAATGTTGGTCTTGTTGAAGTTCCAATGGGAACGACACTACGCGAAATCATCTATGACATCGGTGGTGGAATTAAGAACGGGCGTAAATTCAAGGCCGTTCAAACCGGTGGACCATCTGGCGGTTGTATCCCTGCTGCAAACCTTGATCTTCCAATTGACTACGAGTCTTTAACTGCCATTGGTTCTATGATGGGTTCTGGCGGTATGATTGTAATGGATGAAGATAACTGTATGGTTGATATCGCTAAATTCTACCTAGAATTCACGGTGGAAGAATCCTGTGGAAAATGCACACCTTGTCGTATTGGTACCAAGCGCTTACTTGAAATTCTAACCAAGATTACCAAAGGTGAAGGTACTGAACAAGACCTTGCTACCTTACAAGAACTCGGACAGATTATCAAAGATACATCCCTCTGTGGACTAGGGCAAACAGCTCCAAATCCAGTTCTTAGTACAATGCAATACTTCTGGGATGAGTATATTGCACATGTTCGTGATCACCGCTGTCCCGCTGGTGTATGTAAAGATCTGATTCGCTTTGAAATAACGGACAAATGTATTGGTTGCACAAAATGTGCTCGTAGTTGTCCAGTAAACTGTATTACAGGTAATTTAAAAGGAATTCACTTAATACATCAAGATAAATGTATTAAATGCGGAGCCTGCTTCTCAAGTTGTCCTGTCAATGCCATTAAAAAAATATAAATGCTACACTAATAGGAGGTGAATCATTTGAGTCTTATAACGATTACAATTAACAGCAAAACACTTCAGGTTGAAGAAGGAACTACAATCCTAGAAGCTGCGAAACTATTAAATATATTCATTCCAACGCTATGCCATATGAATCTTCATGACGGGCATGAACACAATCCAGGGTCTTGTCGAGTTTGTGTTGTTGAAATAGAAGGAAGAAGAAATCTAGCTCCTTCTTGTAACACGCTTGTTTCAGAAGGAATGAATATTAAAACAAATTCAATTAAAGCGATTACCTCAAGACGTACTGTCGTTGAGCTCTTGCTCTCCGATCATCCACAGGATTGTTTGTTATGTGAGAAAAATACTTACTGTGAACTGCAGAAATTAGCTGCTGACATGGGTATTCGTGAAATGAAGTATAAAGGCGCTATGTCGTCCTTTCCAAAAGATTATTCTAGCTCAGCGATTGAACGAAATCTTGACAAGTGTATTCTATGTAGACGCTGCGTAACGGTTTGCAAAGAAATTCAGACAGTATCGGTGCTCTCTGCCATCAACAGAGGCTTTCACACAATCGTGTCTCCAGCTTTTGGGCTACCTATGATTGAAACCAATTGCACTTTTTGTGGTCAATGTGTATCCGTTTGTCCAACTGGAGCATTAACCGAAATCAATAATACCACCAAGGTGTGGGAAGCTTTAAATAACAAGGATAAATTTGTAATTGTGCAGACTGCTCCTGCTGTTCGTGCTGCACTAGGCGAATCATTTGGTGATGAAAGTGGTAAAGCCGTTACCGGAAAAATGGTGGCTTCTCTTCGTGCACTTGGTTTTGACAAAGTCTTTGACACCGATTTTGCAGCAGACTTAACCATTATGGAAGAGGCTACCGAACTTATGAATCGCATCCAAAATGGTGGGCGCCTTCCAATGCTCACAAGCTGCTGCCCTGGATGGATTAATTTTTTCGAGCATGAGTTTTCTGATTTACTAGATGTTCCATCAAGCTGTAAATCTCCTCAGCAAATGTTTGGTGCCATTGCCAAAAATTATTATGCAAAAAAGATGAATATCAAACCCGAAAATATGATTGTTATTTCTGTCATGCCTTGTTTAGCCAAAAAGTATGAAGCTGCTCGTGAAGAAATGAATCACGATGTTGATATCGTAATTAGTACAAGAGAATTAGCCAAAATGATAAAAGAAGCCGGTCTTGACTTTAACAGTCTAGACGACGAAGAGTTTGATTCTTTTATGGGTGAATCAACTGGTGCCGGAGTTATTTTCGGCGTGACTGGTGGTGTTATGGAAGCCGCTCTTAGAACCGCCTATGAGTGGATTACAAAAGAATCCTTAGACGATGTCGATTTTAAGATGGTACGTGGATTAGACGGAATACGAGAAGCTACCATAATGATCAAAGATATGGAAGTAAAAGCCGCAATTGCAAGTGGCTTAGGAAATGCAAGAACGCTCCTCAATAAAATCCGTTCCAAAGAAGCAAATTATCAAATCATTGAGATCATGGCTTGTCCTGGTGGTTGTATTGATGGTGGTGGACAACCATATTTACATGGGCATTATGAAGTTCTTGAGACACGTGCAAATGCGCTCTATGAAGAAGATCGTAATAAACCGCTTCGTAAATCTCACGAAAACCCTTCCATCATTAAATTATATGATGAGTTTTTAGAATTTCCAAACAGCCACATAGCTCACGAGTTACTGCATACACATTATTCTTGCAAAAATTGTGATTCATAAGTTTACCAATTAAATAAAACGGCCCATGTACCCTATTTTACATTGGTACATGGGCTCTTTTTATTCATTTGTCAAATTCTTTATTTTATAATCTTCTCGTTCTTTTACATATAATGTGAATGCAATTTGAAAATATGGAACCACATAAAAGATTGGCAAAATCAATATACAGAATAAAAAATTACCAATGAACAATTTTAACAATTCTCCACTACTTTTCGTTTGCTCTTTGGCAAATATTTTGTTATGAGCGAATAATTCTTTTATTCGTAAATTAGGATATAAAAACAATAAAATCAGCAACGCACCAAATCGTTTAAAATATAGGATTGCAAACAAAATTCCGAAT
Organism: uncultured Lachnospiraceae bacterium; assembly: GCA_964635395.1. Lineage (GTDB taxonomy): Bacteria > Bacillota > Clostridia > Lachnospirales > Lachnospiraceae > CAZWNX01. The sequence goes on along the minus strand of CAZWNX010000023.1, from coordinate 13,576 downwards.
AGGGACAATGCAATGAAACATACCACTTTCCACTCTATTGGCATTTCTTGATTGTAGATTGCCAAAGCACCATTCTTTAGTATTTTATCAATGAAGAATATAAGTATTGTCATGAACTGATAGAACATAAAGAGAATTACCGCCAACACTACAATCACTACAAACTTAATCAAAAACTTTATATTCAAATACGTCTTCATTTCTGCCCTATGAATAAATCGAATGATTCGAATATAAATACCAGCCAGAATGAATATTAGTACCATCGGTAATACAATCCACGTCGGTACATCCAACACCAATAATAGAAGCTTTAGTCTTGGAAGTTCAAATTCTTTTGCTGAAATATGAATCAACAATCGAACAATCAGATCAGGTAAAACAATGATAAAGGCAATTAAAAAACTGATAAAATATGCAATTGGAATTCCCCAATGTTCTTTTAGCAATTGCTTAGCAGCTAGTTTCATTTCTTTCATAGTACTCTCTTTTCCTTTTTACTTAGTAACCAAACCCGCATAACTAAAACAAAATAGCTCGCAATAACACAAGCACTAGTAAATGCACTGGATAGAATAAATAGAAAATATATTTAAGGTTTAATCCTTTTTCACCATTATAGAGCTTAACAAATAGCATATCAATTGCTGCAGATATTTCAAATAGATTTGTTACAATAATAAATAGTAACCCAGCACCCATCGAAAATAGCTTATTCTTACGATACGTATACATAAGAAGAATTGTCATAACGCCCATCCCTGCATAATCCGTATGTAAATACTCGGCAAACCAAAACGCCAAACCGATCACTACAATACTAGCTAATTTTGATGTAATCAATTGCTTCTTATCTTTTGCAACTAGATATAAACCAACAAATACAATCGTTAAAATTGCAATTGCACCAATCGCAATAATCCACTTTGAATCTCCATACAAATAGGTATACAATTTGCTTTTACTCATTTCCCTACTCATATATCGCAAAATACTGCTTGCAAATAGAACAAGTGAAACAGCTGTAATCGGTATAATGAAAATAGATTGCCATACCTTAAACTTAATCTTTTGTGACTGTTCCATCAAGCAAATTGCAACAAATCCAATCAATAAGGTAAACATAACATTTTGATAGGTTACGTCAAAAGCATCTTTTTTAAAGGCAAGGTTAAATGGGATTTCCGAAATAAGTGCGAACAAAAACAATCTAACTGCATACTTTAGTTTGCTTCTGGTTTTATCAAACCCTTCCACTAATAGAAAACAATAAATCGGAAATGCAATTCTACCAATCAATCTTAATAGAACATACATATATAATTCTGGTGTTGCCTGTTTTGTAAACAACTTACTTATGTCGCCACTCTGACCAATGCTATACATGTATTCTTCCAACAAAACTGCTGCACTATGATCAATGAGCATTGTAATAACCGCAATTAATTTAAGGGTACTTCCCGTAATTCCCTTGTTCTTTTTTTCCAAAACAACTTCCATCCTCTTTCCCCCAAACTCTAATTGTTAAACGAAATATCAAAATAAATTGTAACACGTCTTTAATACAGATGCAATATTGTTAACCCTTTTCGTTTTTTAGTTGACATTGTTTCTGCTGTAGGTATAATACTATTATACTAAACAATAAGCGAGGGCATTATGAATTTAACAACTAAAAAAATGTGCTTTGTTGCACTAATGACAGCATTAACCTGTGTTATCGCACCATTCTCAGTACCCATCTTTTTTTCACCCGTACCAATCACCTTCACAAACTTAGTTCTATATATTTCGATTGGAATACTAGGCTACAAATTAGGAACCATCAGTTATCTATTATATTTACTGCTTGGACTCGTAGGACTTCCTGTTTTTTCAAGCTTTGGAAGTGGAATTGGTAAACTTGTCGGCCCCACCGGCGGATATTTGATCGGCTTTATATTCCTAACCTTTATCGGTGGCTTGATTATGGAAAAAATGGAATATAAGTTTTTCTTCATCCTGTCCGGAATGATCGTCGGAACCATTTTTGTATACCTGTTTGGAAGCTTATGGCTCTCTTACTCA
>CAZWNX010000023.1:0-11409 GCA_964635395.1 uncultured Lachnospiraceae bacterium | reverse complement strand
TTCCCTATATTCTATTTGATTGTATTAAAATCGCAGTTGCTTCATCACTGATTGTATTAATCCGAAGGAGACTTTCCTTTATGATTGTGAATCCACAACAGTAATTCTAACTTAATTGACAAATGTATTGATTTCAACTAAAATCAAATCAACTATTTATGATTACTATTAAGGAGGAAATCAATGTATTCAGACTCTTATTCAGGTTCATTTGATCCATCTGGCATGATTGCAGGGCTCATTGGAGGAGGCTTTTTATTAGTGTATGTACTAATTATTTTTGCAATGATTACATTTGCTTTAGTGCTTTTATTGCTTCAAACAATTGCTCTTTACAAGATGGCGCAGAAAGTGAATCACCCGTATGCATGGCTTGCATGGATTCCAATCGCAAATTCATATGTTATGGCTACAATTCCAAGTAAACCTTTTGATTTAATCAGTCCTACGTTCTTAGGTGGAAAGTGCCATGTGGAAGACCGTAACAAATTTGGAATCTACTATCTTATCTTTTTGTTTGCGCCTAGTATACTTTCAATGGTTATTGGTGTGCTTTCTGTTATTCCAGTTATTGGGTATCTAATTGCATTTTTAAGTACACTTTTTTATTTGGCATATTTTATTCTTACTTATATCGTTATGTACCAAATTTACAAAGACTTATACGATGTTTTTGAAGATACTCAAAATACAACCATGATGTCTATTTTAAGTATCATTTTCCCAATCATTATACCATTCTACATGTTTATTTTAAGCAAGAAAGTTCCTCTTCAATAAAGGGAAGTTCTTCACAAACGAATTAAGAGGCGAGAAAATCAAAAGATTTTCTTGCCTCTTATATATTTTGCCACCACATTCTGTTCTGATCCTAAATACATCAACTTCTCAAGTGCCTGTATATAATACGTTCTTAAACTACTCTTATCGAACTGCTTTTCCCAATCGCCCAAACGAACTACAACGGCATCTACTTCATATCCTTTTTCAAAACTCCCAACCATTCCAAAGAACTCTCCTCCACCTCTTGTTGCAAGGTAAAATACATCGTCTAACGTCAGTGCCTTGGAACTAGAATCCAAATACACCTGAATCATTTTAGAGCTTTGAATCGCGCACCTCATAACCTGTAACAGATTCAACATTGAACCACCTGCAATATCTGAAGCCAGACCGATCTTTAGTTCTTGTTCTATATATCTTGAGATTGGTGCAATTCCAGAAGATAAGTTCAGGTTTGAATCTGGACAATGGGCTAAAAACACTTGTTTTTCCTTAAGGATTTTTTGCTCATCTTCAGATAGATAAACGCAATGTGCCATAATTGTTTTTGAATTGCCATCAAAACAACCACGTTCTTCATATGCCTTTGTATAGCTTTCTACCGGTTTACATAATTCCAACACCCAGTTAATTTCTTCCTTGTTTTCAGATAGGTGTGATTGCAGAGGAATTTGATATTTCTTTTTTAACATTCCTAGTTCATACATTAAATAATCTGAACAAGAAGGAATAAATCTGGGAGTAAGAATGGGCAATGTGTTTACATAAGATTTGATGGATTCTTCAATCCACTCTATTGTTTCCCCAATGGATTCCGCTGTTTCTTCGCATAAATTTTCGGGTGCATTTCGGTCCATATTCACTTTTCCTACCATGGTAACTAGCCCTGATTCCTCTAGCAGATCCATTAATACTTTATTCGCGTCTCTATGAATCGTTCCGAAAACACACGCTCTTGTTGTAAATCCGGCCCTTAATTCTTTGACAAACTCTGCATAAACCTCTTTTGCATAAATGGTATCACAAAACTTTGCTTCTTCCACAAAAGTATAACGGTTGAGCCACTCAATGAGTTTCTCATCCATTCCCGTACCAAGCATTCGATACTGTGGGGCATGTAAATGTAAATCCACAAATCCTGGAATCATTAAATCATTCGAATGATCAATCACCTCATACTCTTTGCATTCAAAAGGAATTTCTCCTAGAGACTGAAAAATCCCAAGAGAAATCCCTTCCTTATATACTAAATACCCTTTTTCAAACACTATTTTGCGCATGGAATTTGAAAACAAAAAATTGCTATATAAAATCCTACTAGACATTTGCCAAAACCTCATCAGACCATTTTATAGCCTCTAAATAGCTTTGAAAGAGTTTCTCTGGATCTAATTTAATAGATGCTAGTGCTTCTTTAAGATCCTTACACTCACCACTCTCATAACAATGGATAATCTGATAAATTGTAATCAAATCTCCCTCTTGCTTAATCAATAGCTTCTTAACATCTTCACTTAGGGATATCCCTTCTAAAGCCTCTTCCATTGGTAAATCAAGCATCGCATCTAACACACTAAACAGACACATTAATGAAATCTCATATTTACGTTTTGCATAGATGGAATTAGCTGCGATAAGCTCTCCAAATTTGGAACGAATAAGAGATACCTTGACAAGCTCCTGCGGCTTGTCTTTTGAGAGTTCCTGCAACATCAGTACACTAATCCAGCGTTCAAGCTCCTTCAGTCCCATTCTCGTCAGTGCATCTCGAATCGTCTTTTTGTCTTTCGCCTTTTGCCCCGACACTTTCATTACACGATATGCCATATTAACGTCCATACTAATAATGTCCGCTAGTTTTTGATAAGAAGGTTCTTCTTCTCTAAGTTCGCTAATCAGACGCTGATAGACACTGGATACCGTATTCTTTGTTTTCAGTCCAGCAACAATTTTAGGCTTGCTGAAGAAATAGCCCTGAAATAATAGAAATCCCATTTCTTTTGCTAATAAAAAATCATCAATCGTCTCTATTTTCTCTGCAAGTAGAAATTTACCTTTACGTTTTGCATATTCAACATCTTTTTTGATTGTATGTGATGGTGTCACCATTAAATCATACTTGATAATATCGGACATTGGAACAATTGAATAATCCGAAATGTTTTCTGCAAAGTCATCCAATGCAATCTTGTAACCAAGCTTTCTAAGCTCAAGTATTCGATGGATTAATGCATCATCCACTTGAACGGTTTCTAACACTTCAATAATGAGCGTCTGTGGGTGAATTAGCAAAATGGCATCCGACATCAAAAATTCGTAATCAAAATTAATAAATGCTCTCTTATCACCAACAATCTGTTTTAGTCCAATCTCAAACAGGCCTCCTAAAACAGTAGCTGTCGAAGTCAGTGCACTTGCCTGACCAAAAGCCGTTGATTGTTCATTTGCCCGATACAAGAGTTCATACCCATAAACATTCATTGAACGATCAAAAATTGGTTGCCTTGCAATAAACATAGAATCACCCCTTTGCATTCTAATCTGCTAAAAATTCTTAACAAGATTATAGCAAATTGTCCCCTATATTACCATATAAAAAAAGAGCTCTTTCAAAAGAACTCTGTTGTTAACGATGTTGAGCCATTCAGGGGTATGAATGGCTCAAATTTGTGTAAAAGGGGAATTTGAGTTTAAATAACTCATATATAAGATAGCACTCTATTAACTATTTTTCAAGTAAATTTTTCAAATATTTCCATATTTTTATATTTTTAGTTACTATTCTGCTAATGCTGCTTTCATCATAATTGCGCACTCAATTCTTTTTCTTTGCAACTGGCATCCTGGCTCATAAACCCCATTGATATTTCCTGAAAACTCATATGCATTTGCTGCACAACCACCACTACAATAAAATTTGGCAAAACAGTCGCTACATTCTTTTTTGGCATACACATTGCACTTTTTGAACTGATCCACAATTTCTTGTTGAATGATTCCCGTATCTAGATTCCCTAGCAAAAATTCTTCTTTTCCAACAAACTGATGACATGGATACAAATCTCCCCAAGGAGCAACCGCAAGATACTCTGTTCCACTCCCACAACCCGACAGACGCTTTGCAACACATGGACCTCCCGACAAATCAATCATAAAGTGGAAAAAGTTTACCGGTTTATCTTCTTCTCTCCTTTTTAATAATGCCTTTGCCAATCGGTCGTATTCTTCTAACAACGCTGGTAAATCTTCATTTTTAAACGTATAATCATATGTTTCGTCTCCAACAACTGGTTCAACCGATATTTGTTCGAATCCTAAATCCGCCAATGCAAGAACATCTTTTGAAAAATCCATATTATGTTTGGTAAATGTTCCACGTACATAATAATCCATTTGGTTTCTTAATTCCGCTAGTTTCTGAAATTTTGGTACAATCAACTCATAACTCCCTGCTCCACTTCGGAACGGACGCATATAGTCATGTACCTGTTTTCGACCATCAATACTAAGTACAACATTTGACATTTCTTTATTAATGAATTCAAACATCTCTTCTTTTAGCAATACCCCATTGGTAGTAAGCGTAAAACGAAATTTTTTATGGTGTCTCTCTTCAAGGCTTCTTCCGTATTCCACAATTGCCTTGACCACATCAAAATTCATTAATGGCTCCCCACCAAAAAAATCAACCTCTAGATTGATTCTGTTTCCAGAGTTTTTCACGAGAAAATCCAATGCCTTTTTCCCTGTCTCTTCACTCATAAAAGCGCGTCTTCCATGGTACTCTCCCTCATCCGCAAAACAATACTTACAGGCTAAGTTACAGTCATGCGCAATGTGAAGGCAAAGAGCCTTTACAACCGTTTCACGATTATAGAATGCACTCATATAGTCTTCGAATTCATCTTTTGTAAACAATTGTCTCTGCATATACAGTTCAACAATTTCATCTACCGCTTCTTCCATCTCTTGCCTGCTTAATTCAGGACAAACCTCTTTTGCAATTTTCAAAACCTCTTTTGAATAAATCGAACGTTCTAAATGTTCGTCCATTTTTTCCAACAAATCACCTATTCTAGGAATGATTTGGTAAACAATTTCATCTACAATATGTACACTTCCACTATTTACGTCTAATACAATATTAAATCCATTATTTTGATAACAATGTACCATCGGGATCGATCCTTTCTATTAAAAGCAAATCTTCTAAAAATAATAAGCAGCGAAGAATTCGCTGCCTACAACACTCCTACTATTTAACCTTTTCACAGCTTTGATTGCCAACAGTACAAGATGTTTTACAAGCCGATTGACAAGACGTCTGGCATTCTCCGCAACCACCTTTTTTCATTGTTCCTTTTAAATCTCTTGTGCTTAATGTTTTGATATGTTTCATAACATAGCCTCCTTATGTTCAAACTTTTATCATTATAGCATATTATTTTTTCAATTCAAAGTATTTTATTGTATTTTCCTTGTATCTTTCAGAAATCTATATTATGATAAACAAGATTATAAAACAAAAAATGAATGGAGTTGATTATTTTGGATTCACCCGATATTATGGGGCTCATTATCCTATTTCTATTAATTGCACTCTCTGCCTTCTTTTCGTCTGCAGAAACGGCAATTACAACATTGAATAAGGTACGTATCAAGACATTGTCTGAAGAAGGGCACAAATCTGCCAAGATATTATTAAAGATACTAGACAGCCCCGGAAAACTACTTAGCACAATACTCATTGGCAATAATATTGTTAATATTTCTGCCACCTCACTAGCTACCATTCTTGCAATTCGCATTTTTGGAAGTAAATCCGTGGGAATTATAACTGGAATTTTAACAATTTTCATACTTTTATTTGGGGAAATCATTCCCAAAACCTGGGCTACGATTCAGTCGGAAAAAATATCTCTCATCTATTGTTATCCGATTTACGCCCTTATTGTACTGTTTACTCCTGTGGTCTTTATCATCGACAAACTATCCCATGCCTTCTTATTTTTACTGAGAATTGACCCAAATAAGAAAGCTAGTTATATGACAGAGCGTGAACTAAAGACCTATGTGGATGTTAGTCATGAAGATGGCGCTATCGAACCCGAAGAACGTGAAATGATTTTAAATGTATTTGATTTTGGTGATTCTTTGGCAAGTGATATTATGATTCCGCGTATTCATATGACAATCGCTGATGTAGAATCTTCTCATAAAGATATACTAAAGCTATTTAAAGATAGTATGTATTCAAGAATTCCTATTTATGAAGGCGAAAAAGATCACATTATTGGTGTTGTCAACGTGAAGGATTTCTTCATGAATACAACAAAAACAAATTTTCAAATACAAGAAATTCTACGTACCCCCTATTATACCTACGAAACCAAAAAAACCAGTGATTTGCTTATAGAAATGCGTGCAAATGCCTACAATCTGGCAATTGTATTAAATGAATATGGTTCCTGTATTGGTATGATTACTCTCGAAGATTTACTTGAAGAAATTGTAGGAGAAATCAGAGATGAGTTTGATGCAGAGGAAGAAGAGCTTATTAAAGAAATTGGCTTAAGAACCTATTTAGTGGAAGCTTCCATGAAAATCGACGATATTAATAACGTCCTAGAAACACACCTTGATTCTGAAGATTATGATTCAATTGGTGGACTGATGATTGAGGAACTTGATCGCATACCAAAAGAAGGCGAAGAAATCCTTCTAGAAAATGGAATATCCCTAATTGCAACAAAAATAGATCAGCATCGAATTATCAAAGTTACCATGATTCTCCCAGATAATAATCCGGATGATCAAGACGAAGAATACAGCGAAGACGAATTACTAGCCGATAAAGAGCTTGAGGAATAATCCTCAAGCTCTTTTCATTGGCACATATTGAATCTCCATATCCATCGGATTGATTGTTAACGGATTGGATTCCTGCGAAAATACAGAAATCGCCACCATATAACCATCTTCAAGTTCTAAATAGATGGTGTCTGTTGTTGGCAGTACTGGCTGTAAATGTAATTGAAAAATTCCACATCCTACCAATTTTGACACACTCTCAAGACCACACCACAATTTTGTAAACTCTTTTTGGCCAAAATAATCCGTCTGCTCTAATTGCTCAAACAGTTTGCATATTGCCACATTATTAATAAGACAGGGTTTCACATTAGATAATTTTTGAAACATACTCATTTTATAGGATAGATTTCTCGTAATATCCACACCAATTTCTTGGTCAGCAATTCCACATACAATCATTCGATCCATATGCGAAATATTAAAGTGAAAATCCTTAAATGCTTTCAAATACGGCTTTTTGTTGAATTTGTATTGATATTGTAAATCTTCACTTGAAACCAAAAACCGTTCCTTAAGACCTTCTTCCAATAGCATATATCCAACAATACTCCGCATTTGATCCATGCAATTTTTCTTTGTTAAAATGTTTTTTTGAATTGTATCTGGATACCGTTCCAACAAATGTTGGATCACACCAATTCCATTCATCCCATTTAATTCGTCTTCTAGGCAATCTTCTATTTTTGAAACAAGTACTTTCATTCTTCGCCTTTATCTAAATTCGTACACTGAATAAATAATTCATTTAGCTGTATCTCATCAACTACTCCTGGCGCTTTTGTCATAAGACAAGAAGCATCTTTCACTTTTGGGAACGCTATTACTTCACGAATATTATCTGCTCCAACCATTAACATAACGAGGCGGTCTAAACCATATGCAAGGCCTGCATGAGGAGGTACCCCATAGGTAAATGCATCCAGTAAGAATCCAAAACGCTCATGCGCTTCTTCTTTCGTAAATCCAAGCTTTTCAAACATTTTTTCCTGAACATCACTTTGGAAGATACGCACACTACCACCACCAAGTTCTGTACCATTTAAAATAATATCATATGCCTTCGCACGTACCTTACCAGGCTCTGTATCGAGCATGTCCAAGTCTTCGTCCATTGGCATTGTAAATGGGTGGTGCATCGCCGTATATCGATTTGCATCCTCATTCCACTCTAACAATGGAAATTCCGTCACCCATAAGAAATTAAATATATTCTCCGGAATCAAATCATATTGTTTTGCAAGTTCCAATCTGAGATTTCCCAATACATCAAAGACAATTGCGTTTTTATCTGCTGCAAAAAAGAGCAAGTCACCTTCTTTTGCATCCATTGCGTTTGCTAATTGTTCTAATTCAGCATCCGACATGAATTTTGAAAAAGATGATTTATAGGTTTGATCTGGCATCACTGCAAGATATGCAAGTCCCTTCGCTCCAAATCCCTTTGCAAATTCTACAAAAGAATCGATTTTTTTACGTGGCATCTGTGCCTGACCCTGTAGATTGAGTCCTCGAACGCTTCCTCCTGCTTCGATTGCCGCTGTAAATACCGAAAAGCCACATGCCTTCACCACATCCGATACATCCACTAGTTCCATGCCAAATCTAGTATCTGGCTTATCACTACCAAATCGGTCCATCGCCTGTGCATAAGTCATTCTAGGAATTGGCAGGGAAATATCAATTCCGATTGCATCTTTACAAACATATTGTAACAAACGCTCATTTACACTGATTACATCATCCACATCCACAAAGGATAATTCCATATCCACTTGGGTAAATTCAGGCTGGCGATCTGCTCTAAGGTCTTCATCTCGAAAACATTTGGCCACTTGGAAATATCGATCATATCCAGCACACATCAGCAATTGTTTAAACAACTGTGGGGATTGTGGTAGCGCATAAAATGTCCCTGGATGAACCCTACTAGGTACCAAGTAATCTCTTGCTCCTTCTGGCGTGGATTTTTGTAAGATAGGTGTTTCAATTTCTAAAAAACCTTCCTTTGCAAGAAACAGACGAATACTAGTCGCAATTTTACTTCTCAAGATTAAATTTCTTTGTAAATCTGGTCTTCTAAGATCCAAATAACGGTATTTTAATCTCAATTCTTCCTTTGTTTTACTGCTTTCCTCAATTGGAAATGGTGGTGTTTGTGCCTGAGATAAAATTCTTAGTTCGCTTGCACGAACTTCAATTTCACCTGTTTGTAATTGTTCGTTGATTCCACCACTTCTCTTTTCAACAACTCCTACAACAGCTACTACGAATTCACCGCGTAGTTTCTCAGCTTTATCCATAATTGTTTCATCACTTTTTGTTCCTTCGAAAATAACTTGCAAAATCCCAGTTCGATCTCTAAGATCTACAAATATAATTCCGCCCTTGTTTCTTTGCTTTTGAACCCATCCCATAATAGTAACTGTTTCACCTACGTTCTTAGCAGATAATTCCGCTAAACGATGACTTCTGACTAGACCTTTCATTGACTCTGCTGTAATTTGTGCCATACTATTCTCCTCATATTTCGCTCTCATTATTCTTCAAAATGATCCGCATAAAACTCAACAAATTCCAAATAACCTTCTTTTTGTAATTGCTCTTTCTGAAACTTTTTGTTTTTATTCATCGTAACAAGCAGCACGCAATTACCCTGCGCTCTTTGTCCTTGAGCTTGTTCAATAATTCTTATTAACTGATCGCTTGATACAGTTTTGTCAACAAGATATGCACATCTATTTTTTTGACTTGGTATCTCAAAATTTTGATCCAGCAAAATTGTCACAATTCTCTCAAATCCAATTGAAAAACCACATGCGGGAGTATTCTTACCAGTGAATTTTCCGATCATTTCATCATAGCGTCCACCACCGGCAACACTACTTCCAAACTCTGGCATCTCAATTTCAAAAATTGTTCCCGTATAATACGACATTCCACGAACAAGTGTTGGATCAAAAAGCAAATCAAAACGTCCCACTTTAGCATTGTCCACCGCATCTATAATGGTTGATAGCGAGTCCACTACATCCACTTCTAATTCCTTGTTTAATAGCTCCTTTAAATATACAAGTGGTTGTTTTTGCAACTCTAATTGCTGATATAACGTAATATATTTATGAACTGAATCGTTTGAAAAACCACTCGCAATCAGTTCTTTCTCAACTCCTTCAAATCCAATTTTATCCATCTTGTCAAGAATAATAAATACCAAATCAAAATCTTTTGATTCAAACCCTGCATAAGTCGCCATCGCCTTCAAAATACGGCGTTCATTAATACGTACCTTGAAATTTTCAAATCCAAGTTTTGAAAGCGCTGATGAAGTCGCCAAAATCAATTCTATTTCCGCAATATTTCTACTTTCTCCCAGAATATCAATATCGCATTGAACAAACTGTCTAAAGCGCCCTTTTTGTGGACGATCAGCTCTCCAAACACTTCCTATTTGAAGTGCTTTAAAAGGACTTGGCAATTCATTTTCATGGTTTGCGTAGAATCTCGAAAGTGGGACCGTCAAATCATAGCGAAGTCCTCCATCCACTAAATCCTGTGGATCTTTTGCCTTCTCTAAATTCAATTTATCTCCACGCTTCATGATTTTAAAAATGAGCTTTTCATTTTCTCCACCCTGCTTATTTGTTAAATTCTCTATATTCTCAACACAGGGAGTTTCAATCTGCGTAAAGCCGAATTGTCCATAACTCTCCTTAATTGTATTTAAAACATATTCCCTAATCTGCATCTCTTTTGGAAGAATGTCCTTCATCCCAGTAACGGGCTTTTTGATTAATGCCATTGCTAAACCTGCCTTCCTTAATGATTTTATTACTTGTTAGATTTTACAATGTTTCTTATAATTTCTCAACCAATAATTTTTTTCTTTGAATCATATCCAAAATTTGATTTGTATATAAAGTGACATCTTTAATATTGTCACAGCGTTCAATTCTTCCGTCCCCAAACACAAATTTTGATACTGCTCCTGCTCCAAGTGCAATAACGGTCTGTAATTCTTCCATAATTATACAATTATAAAATCCATAACAGCCTTCCTTCGCAAATCCGATATTTTCAAGATTTCCTGCCATATTCTTCTGCCGATATAGATAATAGGGATTTAGATTCATTCTCTTTGCTGCTTCAATTCCTAAATCCATCTCATCCTGCAAATCTTTTACAATTTGATAATTTTGCTTTTCCATCCAATCCACCATTGCCGAAGCCCTTTTTAATGCAAGGGAATGAATCGTCAGGCTATCTGGATGCAATTTTTCAATTTCGCGCAAGGTTTTTTCAACCTCTTTAATACCCTCACCAGGTAATCCCAAAATAATATCCATATTAATATTGGAAAACCCGACTTCTCTTGCCAATTGAAATGCCTCAATTGCTTGCTCACTAGTGTGATTTCTTCCGATTAATTTAAGTGTTTGATCATTCATCGTTTGTGGATTGACTGATATTCGTTCTACTCCATAACGTTTTAGGACTACTAATTTATCTCTTGTAATACTATCTGCACGACCTGCTTCAACACAAAATTCCAAGACATTTTCCCAATCAAAACAGTCTTTCAATGCCCCCAGTAAGCGTTCTAATTGATTTGAATTTAGAGTAGTAGGCGTCCCACCACCAATATAAACGGTTGTTAATCGCTTATCCTTAAACGCACTCGCAACATATTGCATCTCCAAAATCAAGGCATCCAAATACTGCTCTACCATGGACTCATATCGATGAATTGGATAA
>CAZWNX010000022.1:28954-30888 GCA_964635395.1 uncultured Lachnospiraceae bacterium | reverse complement strand
GAATCACGAATCAAACCATGGAACAATACTGTTTTAAAAGGTCTTTCACCCAAATGTTCATATCCCGAAAAAATCATTCTAATAACCCAAAAGAAAATAATATCATAACCGGTCACCAAAACATCTGTTGGATAAAAATATTCTAGTTCCTCGGTCTTCTCAGGCCATCCAAGTGTAGAAAAAGGCCAAAGAGCAGATGAAAACCATGTATCAAGCGTATCAGGATCTTGTACAATTTCAGAGCTCTTACATGCTCTGCATTCTAATGGTTTATCTTTTTGAACATGTATTTCTCCACATTGTTCGCAATAATATGCTGGAATTCTATGTCCCCACCATAATTGTCTGGAAATACACCAATCTCTAATATTATCAGTCCAATTAAAGTAGATTTTTTCCATTCTTTCTGGTACTAATTCAATTTCTTTATTCTTTACTGCTTCTACTGCAGGCTTAATTAGTTCCTCCATTTTAACAAACCATTGTTGCTTAACTAATGGTTCGATTGTCGTTTTACATCGATCATGTGTTCCAACATTGTGCACATGCTTTTCAATTTTTTGCAGATATCCTTGTTGGTCTAACAATGTAACAATCTGTTTTCTAGCTTCATAGCGATCCAATCCTTCAAACTGACCTCCGTTATGGTTGATTGTCGCATCATCATTCATAATATTAATTTCTTGGAGGTTATGGCGTTTTCCTACTTCAAAATCATTCGGATCATGCGCCGGCGTAATTTTAACTACACCAGTTCCAAATTCCATATCCACATAGTCGTCCGCTATTACAGGGATTTCCCGGCCCACTAAAGGAATCAACACAGTTTTGCCAATTAAGTGCGTATACCGTTTATCTTTTGGGTTAACTGCAACAGCTGTATCTCCAAGCATTGTCTCTGGTCTCGTTGTTGCAAAAGTAAGTGCTTCATTCGTGCCAACAATTGGATACTGAATATGCCAAAAATTTCCTTGCTGCTCAGAATACTCTACTTCAGCATCTGAAATGGTCGTTTTACACACTGGACACCAGTTGATAATCTTTGATCCTTTGTATATCATTTTCTTTTCATACATTTTAACAAAAACTTCTTCAACCGCTTTTGAACAACCTTCATCCATTGTAAATCGTTCTCTTTCCCAATCACAAGAAGATCCCAATTTTTTCAATTGCTCAATAATCCTTCCACCATACTCCTCTTTCCAATCCCATGCTCTCTCTAAGAACTTTTCCCTTCCTAAATCAGCTTTTTGGATGCCCTCTTCTTTTAACCTTTCAATAATTTTTACCTCTGTGGCAATACTTGCATGATCCGTTCCTGGTTGCCATAATGCATTAAATCCTTGCATCCTCTTGAAACGAATAATGATGTCTTGCATGGTATTATCAAGTGCGTGCCCCATGTGAAGTTGACCCGTAATATTTGGTGGAGGGATAACAATCGTAAATGGTTTTTTTTCTTTATCTACTTCTGCATGAAAATACTTCTTATCCATCCAATCTGCATAAATTCGATCTTCCATTCCATGTGGATTATATTTCTTTTCCAATTCTTTTTTCATTACTATTAACCATACCTTTCCTTCATAAACTGATAACATTTCCAACTTTCCATAAAAAAAAGCCCTCTGTCATTATAGACAAAGGGCGATCTTATCGCGGTACCACCTTTATTCGTAGCTTCTAGCTACCTCATTTCTAATACAACACCCTTTAACGTGGATGAGTCGTATAAATCTCATACAAATTGTTTCGATTTATCAGCTCCAAAGCTACCTTCCATACCCCTTATTCAAAATGATCTTCCAGCCAATGGATCACTATCTCTGTTGAATGTCTGTATGTACTCCTCTTCTTCAATGCTTTTATTATGATTATAATCTCATATTTCTAACTAGTTTTTGTTTTTCCAAGTCGAACTCTTCTTGCGTAAT
>CAZWNX010000022.1:12875-28854 GCA_964635395.1 uncultured Lachnospiraceae bacterium | reverse complement strand
GCTTTTCTAGCTTTTTCCGCTTCTTCCGCCTGTCTTGCTTTTTCTTCTTCTGCTTTTACAGCTTTTTCTTCTTCTTCGCGTTTCAGTTTTTCGATAGCTGCTGCTTTTGCTGCTTCTTCCGCTTCTCTCTTAGCCTGTTCCTCTGCTAACTTCTTAGCTTTTTCAGATTCTAGACTTCGCATCTCGTCAGCTGCTGCTTTTTTAGCTGCTTCTTCTGCCGACTTACGGACTGCTTCTTCAATTGCCTTTAAACTTTCAACTTCATTATTTTTTGCCAAATTAGCTGCTTCATTTTTTGCTTCATCTTCAGCCTTTTTCAATGCATCTGATACAATCTTCGTAGCAATTTCTTCAGCAATTTTGACTGCATCACTTACTGCCTTATTCGCAGTAGCTTCCGCTTTTGCTTTTGTTTCTTCAGTTCTCTTGATAATCTCATCAACATTTTGTTTCATTGCCTTGTCGACATTAAGCTTTGTTTCTTCAGCTTTCTTCTTAGCATCTTCAATTGCTTTTTTAGCATCTGCATCTGCCTTTGCCTTAATTTCTTCAGCTCTTCTCAGTGCTTCTTCTGCCGCTTTTTTAGCAAGTTCATCAGCCTTTGTTTTTTCTAACTCAGACTTCTTCTTTGATTCATCAATTGCTCTTGCTGCTTCATCTTCTGCACGCTTTTTATTTTCATCAAATAACTTTTTAGACTCTTCTTCAGCCTTCTTCTTCGTATTGTCAAATACACTTTTTGCCTCTAAATCCGCTCTTTGAGCTGCTTCATCAACGGCTTTCTTGATTTGTTTTGTTGAATTTATATATAATTCTTCTGCTTTTTTAGAATAATCATCTGCCATTTTTCTTGCAACATCTTCAGCTGCTTTTCGCGCTGCATCAGCAGTTACTTTTCGAATGGTATCTTCTTCAACAGCTTTTCTGGCTGCGTCTTTTTCTGAAGAACTTTTATCAACAGTTTCATGAACTGTTCTATTCGCAATCTCATCTGCTAACTTAATAGCAGTCTCTAAAGCGGTTCTTTTTGTAGCTGCTTCAGCGGACTTTCTTACAGCAACTTCTACCTGACTTACTGCCATCGCTGCTTCTAACGAATCTCTTGAAGCTGGCGCACTAGTATGATTACTTGTTGTTACATTATTTGCCATTGCTGCTGCTGCCTTCTTTGCGGCCTCTCTTGCTGCTTCTTCCGCTGCCTTTCTTGCTGCATCCATTCCTGTTTTCTCACCTTGCATCTTCTCTACCCCTATGCTATCTCTAATTTCCATCGGCACAACACACCGTATTAAAATGTATTATAGCATGATTGTAATTAGATTTCTAGCACTCATTCCATTTTTTTATTGTATAATTTGGAAAATTTCGTATTTTATTATATGCAAATTGTACATAATGTGATATTGGTTCTATTTCACAAAAAATTACTCATTTCGAATAGCCGCCAAAGGACTTAACTTCATAGCTCGTAACGAAGGCATAAATCCAGATAACATACCAATTAGTACCGAAAAAACAATTGCTAACAAGGTCAACCAGATTGGAATATAGGAAATCGTACTAGGACCTGATTCTCCACCAAAGATCTTGACTGCAAAATTAATGACAAGGGAAATTCCATGTGAAAGAATAATTCCCATCACTCCACCAAAAAAACCAATATATCCCGCTTCGAATAAAAATAATGCTTGGATATTTCTCATGTCACATCCTAATACCTTCATAACGCCAATTTCTTTTGTTCGTTCATAGATGGACATCATCATGGTATTCATAATGCCAATGGATGCAACAAATAGTGCAACTGCTCCAAGACCACCTAAAACCAAACTGACAATTCTCATCTGGGATTTTATTGATTCAACCCATTCCATATTACTCGTAGCATCATAACCCAACTCTTTTGCCTTTGTCTGAACTGCTGTAATATCGTTCATATCTTCAACATTTAACAACAATTTGGTATAAAATATGTCCTTGTATGGCTTTCCAGATGGCATTGTTGGTTGATTTGGAATTGCTCTATTCTTAAACTCCTTTTTTAGAATCCGCTTTAATGATTCAATTTCACAAAAAACATAATATGATTGAGGACCATAATCTTCTGGCCCCCCTTTTAATACACCACTCGCATGAATCAAATGTTTCTTAGGTGGTTTTGTTACAGTCGTTGAATCACCAGGGTTTTGTGAATTGTAATAACCTTCTGTATCAAAGATTACCTGCATGGCGTCTTCCATCAAATCAATATCCGGCACTTCACCAGTCTCCCAATATCCGGAACCCGTCTTCGAATGATAGAAATTTGTCAACACCGTGTTCCCATATATAAATGTTAAACCTGTCTCTTTCTCAGGAAGTCCGCCCTGAGCGAATTCAAACTTTTGATCTGCCAAGGCTTCTTTCGACATTGCTTGAATAGACGTGTTACTTTCATATGCACCCGCCTTAAACAATGCGTAAGTTTCTAAAATAGGGTAAACCGACTCAACCTTTTCAATCTGGCTCAACTCCGCAACCGCTTTATCATCCAACATTTTTATTTCATCCGTAGTTTCTTCTGAAGATGAGCCTTCTTCAGAATATACCATTCCTGATCCTTTTTGGTATACTTCGACAGTTTTTAATGAACCATACTGTTCCACTTCTTCCAAAGTTGCCTTATTTAATCCCAATC
This sequence comes from uncultured Lachnospiraceae bacterium, assembly GCA_964635395.1. Taxonomy (GTDB): domain Bacteria; phylum Bacillota; class Clostridia; order Lachnospirales; family Lachnospiraceae; genus CAZWNX01. The sequence continues at coordinate 26,177 of CAZWNX010000022.1, read as the reverse complement.
CCAATGAAACCGTTACTACTAGTGACGATGTTCCAATCAGCACACCTGAAACTGTAAGAAGTGTACGAATCTTTCGCTTCCATAAACTACTGCCACTCATTTTCAAAAGATCCAGAAGTTTCATTCCCTGCATCATTCTTTCTTTTCACCTTCACATTCATCCAACAGATTAACAAGTTCTTCTTCCTTTTTTGCTTTTTTCTTCTTCAATATAACAACTAGTATAATCGTGCCAATAATCCCCAACACCACTATGATAATTACTACAATAACAATATACTTCAGTATTCTTGAACCAGGATTTTGCATACCAGGATCATCCACCATTCCTCCGTCGATGCCTCCGTCAATCATTCCTTCATCCATTGGGACATCTTCCATTACAAACAAGGAAACATCCTTGGTTTCAGAAAACTCTTTACCTGATTCATCTTCGTAACTAATCACCGCTTGGATGGTACCGTCATTGGTGGTTGCCGCAGTTCCCATAACCATGGCATCCACATTACCAGTGGCTCCTGCATCAATTTTTCCAACAAAGGTGTCTCCACCAGACACATTATCTCCTTTAAATGCAACTTTTACATTGTAGAGTGTTGTTTTTCCAAGATTATAGATACTGAACATGATATTACTTTCGCCACCAACCATAATCTCTGTAGGCATTACTTCTGGTGTGCTAATATCAAAACGAGCGTTTTGCTTAATCGGTATTGAGACAGATTCAGCCGCGGTAAAAGCTGCGTAATTCTCATCTTCAAACTCCATTTTGACCTCTAAAACATATGGCTTTTGGAGTAAATCAGCTTTCGCCGTCATTTCAATGGTAACATCCGACGTGGAACCTTTTCCAATCTTATCAATATACACCGTATTCGAACCCGAAGTTGGCAAAAAAGCAGAATAGGTTGTGTCAGCATCTTTTCCTTCTGCTGCTGCCGCTAAATGGATCACCATATTATTGACAGAAGTTCTTTTCGATGTGTTTTTCAGGTGAATCATTAATTTAAAAGTATCTCCTGCCTTTACAACACTTGGTTCTGTGGTAAATCCAGTAACAATTACCCTTGGTGTTGAAAGACTTGCTCCGCCATTTTCAACATTACCACTACCACTTGCACCAATTACTTTCACATATGTTGTTAATGTAGTAGATTCTTTTACCCCATTCTTTTCATATAATACGCTAAATTGCAGTTTATGATATCCGTTGAGTGCGTCCCCCCTAGTCTGCAATGTCCACGTAAGTTCTCTCCTGCGATCAAAGTCACTCTGACCATTTCCCTTACCTGGTAAATCACGGATTGTTTGGGAATACCCACTCGTTAAGATTTCAAACGGCCAATCCTTCGTACTGCTTGAAATAACAGGTGTTACTATAACATTATTAATATTTTGATTTCCCATATTCACAATTGGTAACACAATATTAACACTTTTACCATATACTGCAACTGGTGTAATCCAATTTCCACCAACCATTACGAACTCACTGGTTGAGGATGGGGTTGGTTCTACAATTGGAGTATCTACTCCGTCTCCTTTATCATCTGTTGGAGTTGTATTTCCAGATGTTGTCGCCGCATATAAAGGTTGTGGAGACATTGTCATAACCATCATAAATATAACCATTGCAAACCCAATTAATAACACTTGCTTTTTTATCATTTTCTTACTAATCCAGCTTTTCATTTGCTTTTCTCCATTCTGTTTCCCGTCTCTTCTATTTGAATAATTTGACCATCCAATATATGAAATATGCGATCTGCATATCCCGCCAACTTTGCATCATGTGTAACCATTACCAACGTGTGCCCCTGTTCTCTAACAACCTGCTGCATAAGATTCATTACCTCTTCTGATGTGTGAGAATCCAAATTTCCAGTGGGCTCATCTGCAAAAATAATTTCAGGTTCAACAACCAGCGCCCTTGCAACACCGACTCTTTGTTGCTGTCCACCAGACATTTGAGTTGGCCGATGTTTTTTATGCTTTGTTAAGCCGACTAATTCCAGCGTTTTTTCAGCCCGAAGCATTCTTTCTTTTTTGTCCATTCCCTGAAATGTGAGGGGCAGTGCTATATTTTCTACTGCAGTTAAGGTTGGCATAAGATTAAACGATTGAAAAATGAAACCAACACGCTCTCTCCTAAACTTAACCAATTGATTTTCGCTTTTTGTTTCCATATGCTCACCTGAAATAATAATTTCTCCCTTTGTTGGTTTTTCAAGACCGGCAAGCATATTTAGCAACGTTGATTTCCCCGACCCTGAAGCTCCTACAATAGCACAAAATTCCCCCTTCTTAACGGTTAAACTGACGCCATTTAAAGCACGAAGCTTCGTTTCTCCAACCTTGTAAATCTTATATAAATTATTCACTTCAATCACATTTTCTGCCATTTTATCTATGCCTTCTTTCCATCAATAACACATCTTCATACATCTGCTCAGACAAACTCTATACAAGAACCTTCCAGATATATCCCGAGTTAGCGTCTAAGTGCATGGGACCACTCTTTGTGATTTCGCGGCCATTCATTAAATCAAGTAGCTTCAAGTGTTCGCCCCACATAGTGCAATCAAACGGTTGCTCATCAATGTTTAATCCTATGATGACTCTTTCATTCTCAAAAACTCTTTCAAAAACACACTGGCGATTTGTAAGTGCTAATACTTTGAATGAACCGTATTGTAGAGCTTTTACGCCTCTTTTTATCATTGTCAATGTTGCAATATAGGATGATAATTCGTTAAAAATTGGTTGATCAAAACATGGTCGAAGTCCCTGGTCTCCATCTCTTTTATCTCCCAATTGTCCCCACTCGCTTCCATAATAGATACAGGGGATGCCTGGCATCGTAAAGCAGAGTAGATAAATAAGTGGGATATGCTTGCCTTTTTCCAAAACACTCGCAACTCTCGTAACATCATGATTATCTACAAAAGATAGCAAATGCTTGTTTTTATAAAGCGTCCAATTTTCCGAACTAAATTGTCTATTTAACGAATGCATTATTTCGAACAAATTATAGCTGTTAAAACTTGAATATAGACCTTTATAACATTCATAATTCGTGACCGAATGCAACATCTGTTGATTCATCATTCGATTGTAATCCCCATGTAGCATTTCACCAAGTAAAAAGAAGTTCGGATCAATTGAATCACACCTGTTACGTAATTCTTTTACAAAGTTTTCATCCAAAGAATATGCTACATCCAACCTTAATCCATCAATTCCAAAATATCGCTTCCAATAATCAACCGCTTCAAAGATATGATTCTTCACCTCTGGGTTCTTAAGATTTAACTTCACAAGGTCATAATTGCCTTCCCAACCTTCATACCATAACCCATCATTATAATGAGAATTTCCTCCAAAATCGATTCTATAAAACCAATCCTTATATTGGGACGCTTCTCTTTTTACTAGGACATCCTGAAATGCCCAAAACCCTCTCCCCACATGATTGAAAACGCCATCCAAAACAACTTTAATTCCATGTTCATGAAGCTTATTGCAAACCAATAAAAAATCTTCGTTCGTTCCAAGTCTTGGATCAATTTTCAGATAATCTCTTGTATTATATCCATGTGTATCTGAATCAAACACTGGTGAAAAATAGATTGCGTTTATTCCAATAGTATTCAGATGTGGTATCCAATCAATCACTTTTAAAATGCGATGCTGCAACTCGTTATCCTGTTCAAACGGTGCACCACAAAATCCCAACGGATAAATTTGATAAAACACAGATTCATATGCCCACATAAGTTTCCTCCTCTGTTAGTCTATAACTTTCGCTATATATCCTTGGAAAATAATACCATATATTGTGTTAAAAATCACTTCATTAATCCATATATTGACCATTCTTAAGAATCTCTTAATAAACCATTGCAACGAATCAAATTATTCAAAGTTGTTTGTTATTTATTCACTTTAAAAAGTTTACATAATAATCCTCATTTTTTTTACGGGCATCAAAAAGTTTTCCACCACTTTTCCTTAAATATCATAAGTTATTTTATTATAATGCCCTGTTTCAAGGTAGAAATCCCCAATTTCCACATAGTTATCCACATTTATTAACATTTTCTCTTGTTTGTTGAATTGTTTGAAAATTCCACTCAACTCAGTAATATTATGGTATTATTTGCAGAATAGTATGTTGTAATCATCAAACTTTTCCATTTTACTCATCATTTACATAAATGCTTAATTAGTCTATTGTTATGTAAACTGACTGTTTCGGTTTATTCATTCAATAACATACGATTCCAAAACTTTTCTATTTCCAGCCTACAACTATTCACATCTACCAATACAGAAGAATTCCATTCTTTTGGAAAGAGTTTATTATATTCATCCAACCTAAAACGATCATCTAATAGTGCAATGACTCCTTTATCAGCTTTTGTTCGAATGACTCTTCCAGCCGCCTGTAATACTTTGTTCATACCAGGATATCGATAGGCATAATCAAATCCCGCTTGGTTTGTCTTGTCAAAATACTTTCTAAGAAGCTCTCTTTCATAGGATATTTGTGGTGTTCCAGTCCCGATTATGATTGCACCAATTAACATATCTTCTTTCAGATCAATTCCTTCCCCAAACACACCACCAAGGACACAGAATCCAAGAATTGTTTTATCTGCTTCTTTCTCAATTGGCATTCGAATCATTTTTTCATCATACTCTTGTTTGGTATTATATGAAAACCTCCCAATAAAATAATCTCGCTCATCCTCATTCATGGACTCTTTTTGTAATAGTACCTCTAACTTGTTACGCTCATAATAAAAGGTCTCAAATACGCTATAAACTTGATTTAGAAATAGGAAGGATGGGAAAAACACAATATAGTTCCCATTCTTTGCAGTTACTATTTCATAAATATAGTTTGCAATTTTTCTATATTCTTCAAAATTTCTATTTGAATATTTGCTTGTTACCCCACTGCAAATCAATATCTTTCTGTTTTCTACTGGAAAATCAGACTCTGCATACACTTCATAGTCCTCACCCGTACCACCTAATAGCCCTTTATAATACTGTATTGGTAACAATGTCGCAGAAAAGAGAATGGAACTCACTCCCTTATTTAAACATTCTCTCAGCTGCGCTGAAGGATCAAAACAATACAGTTTTATTTGAAATGTCCCATCATCCAAAATTTGTGTATACGACGCATAACAATCATCTAATTTTTCATACACATCCATAAAACGTTTTATTTTGAAAAAAAGAGAAAGCAACAAATCACTTCCATCAACTCCAATATTATCATTCATAAACGCAGCAAGCGAATCATTTAATCGAATGAGCGTGTCCAACAACTTGCTACACTGATCAAAATCAACCTTCCCAATCTCAAGCTTTTTTAGTGCTAGCAATTCTTTATTGCAAGCATTTATACATTTCACAGTCTTCTTATCAAGTTTCTTAACTTCTCTCTTCACTTCAAGAAACTCTTCTTTTATGAGCATCGCACTATACATATCGCGGCTTCGATCTACGAGATTATGCGCCTCATCAATTAGGAAAAGATAATTCCCCTGCCCACCTTGCATAAAGTATCTTCTTAAATATGAATAGGGATCAAATAAGTAATTATAGTCTAAAATAATACCATCGCAGTAAAGGCTTACATCTAATCCCATCTCAAAGGGGCAAACCGTGTGTTTTCTTGCATATTCACATAGTACTTCTTTCGTTATATCCTCTTCGCTTGTAATTAAATCAAATACCGCATCATTGATACGATCATAATGCCCATTTGCATAAATACACTTTTCAGGAACACAATCACATTTTTGTTCAAAGCATATTTTCTCCTTGGCAGTCAATACAATTGTACGCATATTGAGTCCAATATCTCTTAATTGACGATATGCTTCAAGCGCAACTAAAGATGTAATGGTTTTTGCCGTAAAATAAAAAATTTTGTCTGCTTTTCCTTCTCCAAATGCTTTAATGGAAGGAAAGATTGTTGCAATTGTCTTTCCAACACCTGTTGGCGCTTGCAAAAACAATTTCCGTTTATGACAGATTGTATGGTATACATGGGTTATTAATTCTTTCTGCCCCTCTCTATAAGAGAATGGAAAGGAACATCTTTTTGAGCTTTGCCTCGCTATTATATCCCATTCATATGTATCTTTTGCCCACTTTTCATACTGTGCAATCAAAGCTTCAAACCATGACTCTAGCTCTTCCCTTGATTGATGAACCAAAAAGCGTTTAATCTCTAAAGATTCAATGTGACAGTACGTAATTTGAACATCCATCTGTGTAATTGTTTCATCCAAATTTAACTCTTTGTCCTGTAGATAAAAAAACGCATAGCATTTTGCCTGTGCAAGATGAACAAGGGCTGGCTGTTCTATTTCATCAAGATCTAAGTAAGTACTCTTTATTTCATCAATGGTAATGGTTTCCTGATCAATAATTCCATCTGCACGCCCCTCTATTAAAAGCGAATATTCGCCCCAATCTCTACAATAGGATAAGCTAACCTCTGGATGATAATTGCTTTTCATACTCTTTTGAATTGCACGATGAATTTTACTTCCCTTTTGTAGGGCATCCTCATCAAATCCTTTTATTCTCCGATCGATACTTCCGCTTCGAAATAAGAATTCAACAAAATCCCTTACTGATATTTTGATTTGCATACGCTTCTCCCAAACATCGAAACTAACAGAAAAACTCCCTGTCAAGAATAGTTTATCCTATCCCCAACAAGGAGTCAAACATTTGTTCTGATTTGTCTTTGTAACTAACAAGCCATTGCATAACACATTAGAAATCGTTCAAGTTCTTCATTATACCCACAATACTCTACTGTAAGTATCTGATTGAAATTCAAGCCCATTACACCCAAGTATGACTTTGCATCAACAACGTATCGATTATACGAAATATCAATATCAAATTCACACCTACTTGCAATACTAACAATTTTTTTTGCATCTTCATAATTCATTTTAATTCTTCGTTCTGTCATGATTCACGCCACCTTTCCGACCAAACCCCCTCAGAACCCTCTCGATGATTGAATTATACTAGATTGTGATGATTTGTAAACCTATAATTTACATTTTCGTAGGGCCTCACAATAATTTCAAACCAATTCTATATTTTTTGTAAATATCTACTATTGAATTGACATATTTGAATAGCCCATCAAACTTTCATCTACTTCTTTAGCACATAATCGTCCTTCTCTCATTGCCCATACAACAAGCGACTGTCCTCTTCTCATATCACCGGCAACAAAAACGTTCTTTACACTCGTTTGATATCCACTATTTTGTACAATAACATTTGTTCTTTGATCTACGTCTACTTTAAAAGCATCTGTCAAATATTTTTGGCTTCCCAAGAAACCGGCTGCAATTAAGACCAAATCTGCTGGAAGAACTTTTTCACTTCCTTCAACTTCTTTTAATACCATTTTTCCATTCTCATTTACGAATTGGACTTTTACAGTTTTAATTGATGTGATTTTACCAGCCTTATCTTTTACAAATTCTTTTACTGTTGTTTCATAAACTCTTGGATCCTGTCCAAATCTATGAATCGCTTCTTCCTGTCCATAATCTGTCTTGCACACTTTTGGCCATTCTGGCCATGGGTTATCATCACTTCGAACATCGGGTGCTTTCGCCATCATTTCCAATTGTGTAACAGACTTACATCCATGTCTTAAAACCGTTGCCACACAGTCATTTCCTGTATCACCACCACCAATGACAATCACGTTTTTGTTTTTTGATAAAATGAATTTTCCATCTTCCAAATTGGAATCCAATAAGGATTTTGTGTTTTGTGTTAAGAAATCTACTGCAAAATATATTCCCTGCGCATCCCTACCAGGCGCATTAATATCTCTTGGGTTTGATGCCCCAGCACATAATACAATTCTATCAAAATCCTTCTTCAAAGTGTCTACTTTTACCTTTGTACCAACATCGGCATTTACCTCAAATAGAACTCCTTCATCCTTCATAATAGATATTCTACGATCGATGATTTGCTTCTCTAGCTTCATATTCGGAATACCATACATCAGTAAACCACCTACACGGTCAGATCTCTCAAATACCGTCACTAAATGTCCACGTTTATTAAGTTGGTCTGCGACCGTTAACCCGGCTGGTCCCGACCCAATAACAGCAACCTTTTTACCGGTTCGAATCTTTGGTTGTTCTGTTTTTACATAACCCATTTTAAATGCATTTTCAATAATTGCAAATTCATTTTCTTTGATTGCCACAGGTTCCGCATTTAATCCACAGGTACAAGCTGCTTCACAAGGAGCCGGACATACTCTAGCCGTAAACTCCGGGAAGCTACTTGTTTTCACTAATCGATTGTATGCCTGCTCCCAATTGCCAGTATATACAAGATCATTCCACTCTGGAATTAAATTGTGCAATGGACATCCACTCGTCATTCCGCATAAATTTGCCCCCGACTGACAGAACGGGATTCCACATTCCATACATCTTGCGCCCTGCTTGCGTTGCTCTTCCTCAGAAAGAGGAAGATGAAATTCATTATAATGCGTCAAACGTGTCTGAGGACTTTCACTAATACTCGTTTTTCTATTATATTCCATAAATCCAGTTGGTTTTCCCATAACTCAATCCTTTCTCTTAAAAATCATTCGCCATTCCCAGTTTATACTTCTTTTATTGCATAAAATGCTTCGATTTGTGCCTGTTCAGCGCTTAAGCCCTTTTCTTCCATTTGAACAATCAATTTCAACATTTTGTCATAATCATGTGGAATGATTTTTTTGAATTTTGGAAGGTAATCAAGGAAATTATTTAAAATCATTTTTCCTTTTTCTGAATTTGTATACGAAACATGTTCCTTAATCATTTCTTTTAATTCAAGAACATCATATTTAGAGGTTATCTCTGAAGAAGAAATCATTTCCTTATTTGTTCTTGTGTACAAATCATTTTCTTCATCTAAAACATAGGCAATTCCACCACTCATACCAGCCGCAAAGTTCTTACCTGTTCTACCTAACACAACAACACGACCACCTGTCATATATTCGCATCCATGATCTCCAACACCTTCAACAACCGCTATCGCACCAGAATTTCTTACGCAGAAACGCTCGCCAGCAACTCCACATATAAACGCTTTTCCGCTGGTTGCTCCATATAATGCAACGTTTCCGATAATGATATTTTCATCCTGCTTAAAACGACTTCCAGTAGGTGGATATACAACTAACTTTCCTCCTGACAATCCTTTTCCAAAATAGTCATTTGAGTCTCCAACCAATTCTAGTGTTAAACCTTTTGGAATGAACGCGCCAAAACTTTGTCCGCCTGCACCCTTACATAATACTCTAAAGGTATCTTCTTCCAATGAATCGTGATATCGCTTTGTGATTTCAGCTCCAAACATCGTACCAAAAGCTCTGTCTGTGTTCTTAACTTCTAATTCAATACTTCTTTTTTGTCCATTTTCCAAAGCTTTTCCTAACTGCTTGATTAGAACGGTTTCATCCAGTGTTTTTTCAAGTTCAAAATCATAAACCTGCTTTGGATCAAATGTCATCCTATGCTTTGTCTCAATGTATGGACTATGAATAATCTTGGATACATCAACTTTACTTCGTTTTCCCTTAAGCTCTTCTTTCATTTTAAGAAGGTCGCTTCTTCCAACTAATTCATCTACCGTACGAACGCCTAGTTTTGCCATATACTCGCGCAATTCCTGTGCTACAAAACGCATAAAATGAATAACATATTCTGGTCTTCCTTTGAAATTTTTACGAAGTTGTGGATTTTGAGTTGCAACTCCAACTGGACAAGTGTCCAAATTACAAACCCTCATCATTACGCAGCCCATCGTAACTAATGGAGCTGTAGCAAATCCAAATTCTTCCGCTCCAAGCATTGCTGCAATTGCAACGTCTCTTCCGCACATTAGTTTTCCATCGGTTTCAATTCTTACTTTATTTCTCAACCCATTCATAATGAGTGTTTGGTGTGTTTCAGCCAATCCAAGTTCCCAAGGTAATCCCGCATTATGAATAGAACTCTTTGGTGCTGCTCCCGTACCACCATCATATCCAGATATTAATATTACTTGTGCTCCAGCTTTCGCAACTCCAGCTGCGATTGTTCCCACGCCTGCTTCCGATACAAGTTTTACTGATATTCTAGCATCACGGTTGGAATTTTTTAAATCATATATTAACTGTGCTAAGTCCTCAATTGAATAGATATCATGATGAGGTGGTGGAGAAATCAAACCAACTCCCGGTGTTGAATTTCTTGTTTTAGCAACCCAAGGATACACTTTTCCGCCTGGCAGATGTCCACCTTCTCCTGGCTTAGCTCCTTGTGCCATCTTAATCTGAATCTCATTTGCACTCACCAAATATCTGCTTGTAACACCAAATCTACCCGATGCCACTTGCTTAATTGCTGAACATTTATTGTCTTCTCCTGGAAGATGTGTCAAACGATCATAATCTTCTCCACCCTCACCAGAATTTGATTTACCATGCAAACGGTTCATTGCTATTGCAAGAGTCTCATGCGCTTCCTTGCTAATTGATCCATAGGACATTGCGCCTGTTTTAAATCTTGTTACAATGGATTCCACGCTTTCAACTTCATTAATATCAATGCCTTTTTGGGGATATGTAAATTCCAACAGACCTCTCAAATTGTAAACAGCAGGCTCTTCACTAACCATTTTTGAATATTGCTTAAACATTTCATAATCATTTTTTCTTGTAGACTCTTGTAACATATGAATTGTTTGTGGATTATAAAGATGCTCTTCTCCACCCGAGCGATATCTGTGATGTCCTGGGCTTTCTAGTGTTAAATCAGTTGCTAAACCAAGTGGGTCAAAAACACTTGAATGCATTTCGTTTACTTGTTTTTCAATATCTGATAATGTAATACCGCCAACTCGACTAACTGTATTGGTAAAGTACTTATCAATTACTTGCTTATCAATACCAATTGCTTCAAAAATTTTAGCTCCCTGATACGACTGAATCGTTGAAATTCCCATTTTTGATGCAATTTTAATAATTCCATGCAGAACAGCATGATTATAATCTTCTACTGCCGCATAATAATCTTTGTTTAGCATTTCCGATTCAATTAATTCTTTAATTGACTCTTGCGCCAAATATGGATTAATTGCACATGCCCCATATCCCAATAACGTTGCAAAATGATGAACTTCTCTAGGTTCTGCTGATTCTAATATAATTGCAACACTCGTTCTTTTCTTGGTACGAACTAATTGTTGTTGTAATGCTGATACTGCTAATAGAGATGGAATCGCAACATGATTTTCATCAACGCCACGGTCTGACAAAATCATAATATTAACACCTTCGCTATATACACGATCAACTTCAACAAAAAGACGCTCAATTGCTTTTTCAAGGCTCGTATTTTTGTAATATGTAATTGGTACTACTGCAACCTTAAACCCATCCGCTTTCATAGTTTTGATTTTCATCAAATCGGTATTTGTCAAAATTGGGTTGTTTACTTTTAATACATTGCAGTTTTTTCCTGCTTCTTCTAGTAAATTCCCATCAGTCCCAATATATACAGTCGTTGATGTTACAATTTCTTCACGAATTGCATCAATTGGCGGATTGGTAACCTGTGCAAACAATTGCTTAAAATAATTAAATAAAGGATGCTTCGAGTTACTTAGTACTGGAAGTGGAGAGTCCACACCCATGGCTGTAATACTCTCAGAACCGGTTTTTGCCATTGGCAAAATACTTGATTTCAGTTCGTCGTAAGTATAGCCAAATACTTTTTGCATTTTTTTACGTTCTGTTTTAGAGTACTCTGGCACTCTCTCATTTGGTATTTTCAAACCTTTCAATTCAACCAAATTACGATCTAGCCATTCACCGTAAGGTTGTTTTGATGCATAGTGGTCTTTTAGTTCCTCATCGTCAACAATAACACCCTTCTTGGTATCTACTAACAGCATCTTCCCTGGTCTAAGTCTTTCCTTTACAAGGATTTTTGTTGGATCAATATCAAGAACTCCTACTTCAGAAGACAAAATCAGTTGGTCATCATCCGTAATATAGTAGCGTGAAGGACGAAGTCCATTACGATCTAAAACAGCTCCCATAATATCTCCGTCTGAAAAGAGAATAGATGCTGGTCCATCCCAAGGCTCCATCATAGTTGCATAATATTGGTAAAAATCTCTCTTCTTTTGACTCATTGTGAGATTATTTGCCCATGGCTCTGGAATTGCAATCATCACGGCAAGTGGTAATTCCATGCCATTCATTACAAGAAACTCTAATGTATTATCAAGCATTGCTGAATCCGAACCTGCAGTGTTAATTGCTGGTAAAATTTTGTGCAACTGCTTCTGAAAGTTTTTGGAAACCATGTTTTCTTCACGCGCTAGCATCTTATCAGCATTACCATGAATTGTATTGATTTCACCATTATGAACGATAAATCGATTTGGGTGAGCCCTTTCCCAACTAGGATTCGTGTTGGTTGAAAATCTTGAATGAACCGTAGCAATTGCCGATTCATAGTCTTTATCCTGCAAATCACTAAAGAATGTACGTAGCTGACCCACTAGGAACATTCCTTTGTATACAATCGTTCTACTACTAAATGAAACGACATAAGTATTTTCACAGGATTGCTCAAACACTCGTCTTGCCACATAAAGACAACGATCAAACTCTAATCCTTTGGCAACTTTCTCAGGTTTTTTTACAAATGCCTGCATAATAAATGGCATACACTCTAACGCCTTATGCCCTAACACTGCCTGATTACAAGGAACTTCTCTCCATCCAAGGAATTCTAATCCTTCTTTTTCCACTATAATCTCAAACAATTTTTTAGACTGATTTCTTTGAAATTCATCTTGTGGAAAAAAGAACATTCCCACACCATATTCGCGTTCTTCTCCCAATAAAATACCGAGAGGAATAGTAACCTTTTTGAAGAAGCGATGAGATATTTGCGTTAATATCCCTACTCCGTCTCCGGTTTTCCCCTCGGCGTCTTTGCCGGCTCTATGTTCTAAATTTTCTACAATCTTTAATGCGTTTTCTACGGTCTCCCTACTCATATGTCCTTTTATATTGACACATGCTCCAATTCCGCAATTATCATGTTCGAATTCTTCCCTATATAAAGAAGCTTTCGGAACAGTTTGCCTTACATCAAACATAATGGCTCCTCCTTGCAATGATTCAATTGACTTGAATTAAGTTGAATTTGTATTCACGTATAC
>CAZWNX010000022.1:6734-12775 GCA_964635395.1 uncultured Lachnospiraceae bacterium | reverse complement strand
TATTATTGCAGTTCCACCAACAATAACCAATATTAGGGTCGAAATCGTCGAAACAGTGTACAATCCAACATTCGTCCCAATTAATACAGCTATGTTCGCACTGATGTGAAAAACCAAAACACTTGCAAAATGCTTAACACGCCTATAGACAAGCGCCAACAAAACTCCCATAATTGTTCCATAGACAAACTGCACAATATTTCCATGATACGCACCAAATAAAACAGCCGATACTATAATTGCTATAGAATCCGGATAATACTTCTTCATTTGCTGATAGATACCACCCCGGAAAGTCAACTCCTCCACGACTGGATAAAGTACACCAAATAAAACAAAACTATAGATTGAAAAACGCTTTCCTTCTTGAACTATACCATTTGAAAAGGACACATCCTTAATTCCCAACATTTCAAGCGCAATATTCATTCCTATCGCAACTGCTATTGCAAGTAACGCAGTTGGCAACAAGTATCGAATTACTAATTTACGATTTCTGTCTACTATTTTGTAAGATACTTCTTTTACCTTTCTTTTTTGATACAGTACTGTCAATAAAATACTCGCAAAAATTGGTTCCAAAAAGGTTATCCATATGTTTGACGTTTTATTCGTATAACGAAACAAAAGTGAAATTCCCCAAAAAATAAATAGAGGAAGTAAAACATCCGCTGTTTTCAAGATTGCTGGTTTAGTAACTCTTATTTGTTTGTTATTCAAGAACAAAATAGTCCTCATTTGTTCGAAATCTTCAACAATATATGTGGCTTTAGCCTCTTCTAATTCGCCTTCTTTTGCATATCCATATAAAACACCCATTGCGTCAATCCCAACTTCACCTGCAGACAGAATATCGTATTTTCGATCTCCAACCATCAACACCAGTTCCTTTGGAACTTCTTCCAAAAAGCTCAAATCTCCTTCTTTCGTATCTGGAGAAAAAATCAGTCGTAGTGCTTCGTAAATCACCTCTGTTTTAGAATCTCTCGTTCCATCTAATTCACTTCCAACAACATATTCAAAGTATTTCTCAAGTGAAAAGTGTTTTAAAACGATATCAACAAAATGTTTTGGCTTACTCGATGCAATCGCCAAAACATAACCTTCTTTGACTAAATCATCCAATACTTCGTGAATACCTTTATAAGGTATATTCTCATACACTCCTACTTTTTGAAAGCGTTCTCTATAAAGTCTAATTGCTTCACTAACTGTCTCGTCATCCATTCCATATAAATCACGAAAACTAACTTTTAGCGGTGGACCAATAAAGGCTTCGAGTTTATTTAAATTCTTGGCTTCATAGCCCAAGGTTTGACATGCATATTGAACTGATTTCGTAATTCCTTCTTTGGGGTCCGTAAGTGTCCCATCTAAATCAAATAAAATGTAGCGATACTGATTCATCTCTTTATACCTTTCCATAAAACATACTGAATTTGCTTAATAAAAATATTGTATCATAGAATGAAAATAATTTGACTTTTTCTTAAAAAGTAATTATATTTAACCTAATACAAAACGCTAGGGGAGCCAATCGGCTGAGACTGAATATGTATTCTAACCCTCACTACTTGAACCGGGTAATACCGGCGTAAGGAAGCCAACTATAAAAAGATTTTTTTTTAATGGTTTCCTCCTGCGTAAATAAAAGGAGGATTTTTTATGTCAAAAATCATTACATATTCACCAACAGATGGCGAGTATTTACTTCAACCACTGGGTATTGTATTACTAACCATAGTTCTTATTGCCGTTTTATTCCTAGGTGCCTTTCTATTTTCTAAAAGAGATAATAAAAAAACACCAACTCTGCAAATCATTTTTTCAGGAATTGCCATGGCTTTAGCATTATTAACAAGCTACATCAAATTTGCCTCCCTACCATTTGGTGGCTCAATAACCCTATTCAGTATGTTTTTCATTTGCTTAATTGGCTATTTATTTGGCCTAAAAGCCGGCCTTAGTGTGGGTGTCGCTTATGGTATCTTGCAATTAATTACACAACCCTATATTTATCATCCATTGCAAGTTCTACTCGATTATCCAATAGCATTTGGGTTACTTGGCTTATCAGGACTTTTCAAGCAACATAAACGTGGTCTACTCATCGGGTATCTCGTTGGCGTCTTTGGTCGTTACCTTGCACATTGCATCTCTGGCTATATCTTCTTCGCTGAATATGCGCCTGAAGGCACTCCTGCCCTTCTATATACACTTGGATACAATGCCACTTATATTTTGCCCGAAGCCATTATCACAGCCATTGTTTTAGCAATTCCAGCCGTCACAGCAGCTCTATTACATATTCGCAAACCAATTGATGAATAAATTACCAATAAAATATAATTTTTTTCAAACAAACTACCGATATAATAGTTGGCATATTAATATCGGTAGTTTTTATATGGGGGATTTATGATTTCTATTAGCCTATGTATGATTGTTCGAAACGAAGAAAAAGTTCTTGCACGTTGTTTATCTTCATTTGCACCCTTAGTAGATGAAATCATTATTGTTGATACAGGATCGGACGATCAAACCAAAACAATTGCAAGACAATTTACGGATAAAATTTATGATTTCGAATGGACAAACCAATTTTGTGATGCAAGAAATTATTCATTTTCAAAAGCATCCATGGATTATATTTATTGCGCTGATGCAGATGAATTTATTGATTCTGAAAATCAGCAACTTTTTGAGCATCTCAAAGTAGCCATGCATCCTGAAATCGAAATTGTCCAAATGCTTTATCGAAATTCATCCTCCTTTAATCCTCAATATAATTACAAGGAGGAGTTGCGGCCAAAACTTTACAAACGACTCCGCACTTTTGTATGGGAGTTTCCAATTCATGAGCAAGTTCGATTAACGCCCATTCTTTTTGACAGTGACATTGTCATTCACCATCATCCTCAAGGTCTCCACTGTGAGCGTGATTTCAAGTGCTTCCTTTCGCTTTTCGAGAACCAAAAATACATGGACAAGCGACTACTAACCATGTATGCCAAAGAACTTTACTTTGTTGGAAGTGATCAGAATTTTGTTGATAGCGAAGTAATCTTTTTGTCTTTATTCAACGATTCGGAAAACGATCCAGAATTACTCGAACTAGGATTCTGTGTTCTTTGTCGTTCCTATCTTATTCAAAATAGAACCACTCGCTTTATGAAATACGCCATGAAATCTGTGGCAGGTCTAGGGTGTAGTGAAGTATGCACTTTGCTTGGGGACTATTATTTTTCACTAAATGATTATGAAGAGTCTTCACTTTGGTACTACAATGCCCTAACCCAAACAAATTCCATACTCAATATTGATTATGAAGGAAAACTGCCATTATTAGGTCTTGAAAAAGTTGCTCTTAAAATGGGGAATTTGGAAAAAGCAGCGGAATTCAGACAAGAATATCTCTCACGTTATTCAACGGCTTCTCCAAAATAGAAGGAATACAAAATTTTACTTTTTACTTTTTTACGTTTTAATTGTTCAAGTGCTCTTGCATAATAATCTAATTGAATAGAATATTTTTTTACTAATGATTCTTTTGTGTCCACTTGATCCGTCTTGTAATCAAGAAGTACATATTCGCCTTCTTCTTCAAAATATACATCTATAATTCCTTGGATCAGAACATGTTCTGTATCTGGGAACTCTGAATTAAGTTCATTGGCGGGCAATGCCAAAATAAACTGCTTTTCACGAAAGAGCAAGGATTCTTTATGTGCTTTACAAACCCGTTGCCCAATAGGCGATACTAGGAACGAAAGGATTTTATTTTGATCAACTAAATTTACATACTCCTGCGAAATCTTCGCATGCTTTTTCAATTCTTGCGTTTGCTCTACATATATTTGATTTGCCTTCTCTAAATTTAGCACTTCGTAAAATTCTTTGAAATCTAGCAATTCCATCATCTTATGATAAGCACTTCCTCTTGTTGTTCCCAATACGCCATCTTTCTTCTGAACCGTTTCAAAAAGTTCATAATGGTCTTCTAATTCAATTCCCTTTGCTTTTTTCAATTCAGATACGCTAGTTTTAACATATAATTGTTCGAGGATTTTGTGAGGATACTCAAAAAACATCTGTTTTTTGAACGAATCTGCCCTGTTACTATTGAGATCTTGATTTAATAGTTCTTTCAGACTTTGCTTCAAATAAGCCCTCTCTAATCCAGTTTCAAAACTCTCATATGCCAGCTTTTCTTCATTGTAATAGGATATGCAAATCAATTTATCATTTTCCACATCAACCGTTGGCAAGATAAAATCCAAATACGATCTTGCTTGTTGAATATTTTCTAAATAACCATTCTTTCCAGATAGTACTGTTTTCTCGCAGGACTTTTGTAATTCTTTTGATAAGTCAGCGACACAAGCCGTCAAAAACAATTTTTCTTTTGCTC
The DNA here is from genome assembly GCA_964635395.1 of uncultured Lachnospiraceae bacterium. Taxonomy (GTDB): domain Bacteria; phylum Bacillota; class Clostridia; order Lachnospirales; family Lachnospiraceae; genus CAZWNX01. The sequence continues at coordinate 8,364 of CAZWNX010000022.1, read as the reverse complement.
TTGTGAGTGCAACATAGAGAATTCTTAATTCCTCACCAAGTGCATCTACTTGCATTTTACTCAAAAATAGGTTCTTGCGGATTGTTGCTGACTTTATCCTTCGCGAAGCGTCAATATACGTTGCAGCAATGCCACGATCCACATCTACTACTATTGCTTTTTTTGAATCCGCCCTATTAAACTTTGTTTCAAGGCCAACCACAAAACAGATTGGAAACTCTAGACCCTTGCTTTTATGAATTGTCATCATTCGAACCGTATCCGCATATTCGTCTACTAAACTTGCTTCTCCAAAATCAACTTCATATTTTTCAAGTTGCTCCATGTATCTTACAAACTGAAACACCCCCCGAAAGCTTGACTTTTCAAAATCCAGTGCCTTTTCTAACAACATCTCAACATTTGCTTCTCTATTTTCACCTCCTGGCATAGATGCTACATAGGTTTTATAAGAAAATTGAAGACATAATTCTTCCAGTAATTGATGAATGTTTTGATACATCATTTTATGTCTATACTCATTAAGTGTATCTAAAAAAAGCCTTACTTTAGGATGCTCTGGATGTTCCACGGAATATTCAACAATACTTTCATAAAGACTCTTTTTAGAAGTATCAATTCGAATACTTGCCAACTCTTGTGGTGTAAAATCAAAAAAGACGGAAGTTAATACTGCTGCAAGCGCAATGTCCTGAAGTGGATTGTCTAGTATCTTAAGGAATTCTAATAGCATTCGGACTTCCGACGTATTAAAATATCCCTTTTGAGATTCCATGTATAAGGGTATCCCTCTTTTTGAAAAAATTGCTTTAAACTCCTGTTCATACGACTGCGTACTTCTTACGAGTATTACAATATCCTTATATTTTGCAGGTCTTAATGATTTTGTTTCCTTGTCAGTTACTAAAAAGGTTCCAATCGTCTCCTCGATCTTATTTGCAACCATTATTGCATGTGCATATTTCTTGCTCATTTCTCCAAATTCCCAAACATCCACGGAGTTATCACTGTTTTCTTCATCTTTTGTTTCGTAACATAATAATTCTGATTGAAAACTATTTTCTTCTAAATCATTCGTGGGATAATCAGCTCCTAGTGCAAGCCTCGCTGCTTCGTCATAGCTGACACCTCCGATTTCAGAAATCATTACCTTTTCAAAGACTGCATTTACAAAGGAAATAACTTCACCCCTACTTCTGAAGTTTTTAGAAAGATCAATTCTTTCATTTGTAGATTTTCCATCAAATACTTTGTCCCCTATTGGATACGAATGATACTTTTCCAAAAAGAGTTCCGGTCTTGCCAATCGAAATTTGTAAATACTTTGTTTAACATCTCCAACCATAAATCGATTGCCCGTTTCTTTTGATACTGCTGACAATAGTAACTCTTGAACCAAATTTGAGTCCTGGTACTCATCCGTCATCACTTCATAAAACAGTTCTTGGTATTGTTTAGCGGTAGTCGTTGGTAATTTACTATCTGGATCAATTAAGAGGCCAAGTGCTAAATGCTCCATATCCGAAAAATCAATTGCATTTTTTTCTCTTTTCATTGCCGCGTATTCATCCATAAAAGAAAATGTTAACCGTGATAATGTCTCTGCTAACTTCTGTGTTGCCTTTGTATG
>CAZWNX010000022.1:0-6634 GCA_964635395.1 uncultured Lachnospiraceae bacterium | reverse complement strand
GAACACGCATATGTCTCAAGCTCTAACAGATAATTTTCCAGCTCAAGATCTCTCCCCTTTTTTTCAAAATACTCAACACATTTTAGAAACGATTCTTCCTTTTTTGCATATTCATTCTCTAAGACATTGTTAATAGCATTTTTGCGAATTAATTTTCGTTCTCCCTCATCTATCACTCGGAACGCTGGATCAATGTCTATTTCATAAAAATGATTTCTAAGCAAATATAAGCAGAAACTATGAATCGTAGTAATCAGTGCCCCATGAACTAGAGTTGCCTGCATTTGCAAATGTTCGTTGAAAGGATTTTCTTCTAACTTTTGCATAATCGCATGGTGAATTCTCTCTCTCATCTCAGCAGCTGCGGCATTCGTAAAGGTAACGATGAGTAAACGATCAACATCAATCGGGTGATTTTCATCTGTAATTAATGCAATAATGCGTTCTACTAAAACTGCCGTTTTCCCACTTCCAGCTGCCGCCGATACAAGCACATTACAGTCCCTTACATCAATCACTTTTTGCTGGTCTTTTGTAAACGAAAATCCCATTACTCATCTCCTCCTTTCTCAAAATCGTTTGCTTTTTCAACAAGGTGTTCTATCTCTTTTTTCATTTTATCAAGTATCTCATCTTTCGGTATTTTTTCTAATCTTTTTTTCTGAAAACCAGGTACTTTTTCGTCAAATCGACAGATGGGTTTATACTCACAATAGGTACAGGGAATTTCATTGTTGCCATAAGAACATGGCTGCAGCTCAATATCTCCACCCATAATTTGTTGTTCCAAATTATGTATTTTATATTTTGTATAATCCGTAATAACCTCTAATTCATTCCGTGTATAAACACTGGATGCGCTGGTAAATTCATCACTTTTTTTGTATCCGACAGGAATTACATCTGACTGAGCATCTACAGCCTGATCTATTGCAGATACGATTTCTCGGTCTGCAAGAACAGCCCCCTTCATCCTTAGTTCTTTTCGAATTTTCCCTTGGATACTCTCATAGGACTCTTGGGCATTCACCTCGACAATGGGGTCTAAAAGTGCATAGTAGAGCGCCGCTGCTGGGATAATTTCTTTATTTGGAAAATGATTCTTGATAAATTCAATTCCCCCGATTAAATAGACTGGTAATTGAATTTGTAACCCGAAGTAAACCAATTCAGGTTCAAAATTTTTAATCGAGGATTTGTAATCAACAATTTTTACAAATACCTGATTATCCTTTTCAAAAATATCAATTCGATCAATTCGACCCTGAATAATCATCTGTTGCTCTATTTGAAATCCTGCTTCTGATATAAACGGACTAAACTTACCCTTATTCAGTTGGTACTTAATTGTATCTAGCGTACGATATAGGATTCTCTCCATCTGCGTCAATGTATATAAATAGCGCTCGTTTCGAAACAAAAGAGTTTCTTCATGGTCTATCGCAAATTGATTTAATTGTTCTTTGACAAATACTTTGACTGTTTCCTCATCCCAATCTAGCCAGGAGATTTTTTCTTTTCTGACATAATGATCAAAGGATTCAAGAACACCATGATAAAGCGTACCCATGTCCACTGCTTGTAATTCGTCTAACTCTCGTTCCTGCAACCTTAATCCATACTTCAGAAAATGAGCATAGCCACACTTTACGAATTGCTCAAGCCTTGTAACACTTGCTCGTATTTTCTCTCCATAAAGTTGCTTTGCCATATTTTCAGTCAAAGGTGTATGGCTATACTCTAAAAACGCCGTTTTCTCGAGTTTACATAATTTCTTTTCATACACTTTGTCCATTTCATGACCACGGAACGTTTTATACAAAATTTGAAACATATCAAATCGTTCTTGTTGATTTGAAAGGACTCCCGATGCGTACTCTCTCATAAGCTGCGATAATTCGTAATATGCGTCCTGTACCCCCTCTATTTGTTCTAATCGCAATTCGTGTTCCGTATGAAAGATTACCTTCGGAAAGAGTGCAGTCATTGTACTTATAAAATAGGATGGTCGTAATGTTTTACCGCTTGTATCCGTCTTAGAATAAGAAAAATATATTTTTTCTGTTGCTTTTGTAAGATTTAAATACAAATACAGTTTCTGTATAAACATTTGTTGCCTGCCTGTTGGTGCAAGCTCCATTCCATTTTTATGTAATAATTCTTTTTCTAAATCAGATAAAATTCCACCCTTTGAAGAAGTTTTTGGAATCACTCCATCATTTACTCCTACCATAAATAATACTTTTACTTCTTTCAGGCGAGTTCTTTCAATATCCCCTATCATAACCCGATCCACATTTTGCGGAATTCTTCCAATCGATAATTCACTAAATCCAGCTTTCAGTATTTCACTAAACTCCTCATTGCTAAGTTCATCACTTCCCAACAATTCCATGATTTGTTGAAAAAGATCGAGGATTTGTGTATAAACAACCTCATACTCTTTTGCTTTTACAGGATCATGTTGTTCATGGAATTCTTTCGCAAATTGTTCCATCTTATATTCTAAATTTGAGTCCACACAAAATTGTAATAGTTCTTGAACTCTCTTTTCTCCACTGATCACAGAAGACCTCAAGGGTTTAAGTATCTTAATTAATTCATTTCTTACCTGATTAATTGGATCATTTGTTGGATCCATATCCTTGTAAACAAATGTTTTCTCATAATACCTTAGACCTCTGATTCCTCTCTTTAAAATGAAATTATCAAAAAGATCAATCTGCATCGGCTCAATATCTAAAAGCCCCGTCTTTAAAAATCGAAAAACGCTTTCATAGGAAAAGTCATAAATCAAAACATCAAGTGCTGCAATGATATACTCTGTCATTGGATGAAATAAAAGGCCCTTATTTTGATCCATAAAATAGGGTATTTCAAATTGCGAAAAAACAGATTCAAATATATGACCATAGTCCCCTAGATTTCCAACAACCACTCCGAAATCTCTATAGTAAAGTCCTTGTTCCCTTACCGTTTTTCGAATCTGTCTTGCGACTTTTATCACTTCTTCTCGTGGTCTATTGGTTTGATTTATCTGAATAGATTCACAATCTTTCATATATGATTTTGGCTGATATCGAAAAAGATTTCTTTCTAGAAATGCCAATTCCTCATTTTGTTCAAATCGCCTCACAACTGGATTGTCAAAGACGACTTCCTGTCTAATTGGGATACTATTCTTTTGGGCAAGATATCTCATATGGTGGTACGTCTTATAGGATAAATAAAACAGATCCTGCTCATGAATTGGTGTCAACTCCTGAAAGCCTTGATCCGTTGTAATCGTAATGTAAAATTCTTTACTGACACATAATAATTCCTCAATCAATCGAAACTGTATTGGTGTAAAACCAGTGAAACCATCCAATACAATAACACTGTCCTTAAGTAACTCGGACCTTCTAACATTTTGTTTAAATAAATCTAGTAATTCTTCCATCGTGAGAAATCGGTCTTTGATAAAATCTTGAAAACTATTATACAAAACGCTTAAGTCTTTCAGCTTTGTTTCTAATCCACCTTTTCGTTCAATTTTATGAATAAACTCCTCAAGATCCGATGACGATATATCATATTGGTAAAATTCTGAGAGGACCGATTTTACTTCATGTATATATCCCACTCGCTTGATATTTCTTCGTAGCAAAACAAGTTGGTCTTCTACATCTAAGGCCACTTTACGCAATATAAGATTCTTCCCCGTATCATCTAATAGGGGCTTCATTTGTATCCCGAGTTCATCAAAAACTTTATGTGCCAAACGTGTAAAACTCAGGACATCAATGTTTGTAATCCCTCCTCGCTCATGAAGTGAACACAACTCCTTCTGCGTCTGCATTGTAAATTGATCAGGTACAATTACATAGAAATTCGTAGCCTCTTCTTCCAACGACGTTCGAATCACATCCATATATAATGTTCTACTTTTTCCAGAACCACCTGATCCAAAATAGCCTTGCAATCCCATAAATATCCCCCGTTACTATCCTATTCTACTTTTGTAGATTCGACTTTTGTATACTTCGCGCTATACTCGGAATATGTTGTATCAACATATTTTTTAAAACATTTACTAAAATAATTTGGGTCTGGAATTCCAACTTTAGCTGCTACTCGATACATTGCTTCACCATTTTGAGCATACTTTTTCGCTTGCTCAAGACGTATTTTACATAAAACATCTACAAAACTATCTCCGACTTCTGACTTGAATTTTCTGCTTAAATAGCTTGCATTAAACCCAAAAATTTGGGCTACTTTTGTCAAATTCAAATCTGAATCCGCATAATTTTTTTGTAGATATTCTATTATTTGGTCCACTGAAGAATTTTCTTTTTCACCACTCCCTAGTTCAGCTAAATCAACTTCAAAATCATCCTTATACAGCATTCTCTCTTCATCTAATTTGCTTCGAACACGTTCGAGTGTTTCAATGATATCTTTTCGAACGATGGGCTTTAATCGATATTGGACAACTCCAATCCCAATGCATTCCTGCGCATATGAAAATTCTTCATGTGCAGTTAAAATAACGATTTTCAGGCGCGGATAGCGTTTTAATGCTAATTTTGAAAACTCAATTCCGTCCATAAATGGCATACGGATATCTACAAAGCAAAGATCTGGTCTTAGTTCATCAATTATATTGATTGCTTCGATTCCACTTTCTGCTTCACCAACGATTTCCATATTATAATCATTCCATGAAATCATTTTCTTCATCAGGTTTCTTACTGTTGCCTCATCATCAATTAACATGACTTTATACATCGTTGACTCCTCCCATCGAAACGTGTTTATGGTTCAATTTTTAAATAGAAAACAATCCGAAAACCTTCGCCCTCATCTGTCGTTACTTCAAACCGCCCTTTATTACCTGCATAATATTGGAACCGCTCCACCGTCTTTTTCAAACCAAAACTTGTTGTTTCGCCGTTTAGTATTGTTTGCAACTGTTCACCTGACATTCCAACACCATTATCTGAAATCTCAAGAATCATTTCCTCATCAATCATTCGACTCATTATATGAATGTGACCACGTTCCCCTTTTGGTCTAATTCCATGATATATACAGTTTTCTACCAAAGGCTGAAGCAGTAATTTGGGAACCTTTTGACTATTACACTTTTCCTCAATATGATAGCTTACATCAAAAATATCTCCGTATCTCATTTTTTGGATTTTCAAGTAATCACTTACGATACTGATTTCTGTTTTTAAAGTAACTTCACTATTCCCTTTGCTTAAAAATTGTCTATAGAAACTTCCCAATGTTTCTAATGCATCATAAATTTCTTCCCTCTTAGCATCAACGGATAAGCTTGCGATCATTTCCAATGTATTATAGAGGAAGTGGGGTTTAATCTGTTCTTGAAGCAACTCGATTTCAGCCTGTCTGATGGACTTTTCCTTATCTATCAATTGTTCAATCAACTCATTCGTTGATACCAGCATACTATTATAGCTGTCCTTTAAAAGTCCTATCTCATCATCGCTGTTATGAATACTTACTCGTCTTAACCAGCCGTCCTTTACACTTGACATGGACTCTACAAGTTTATTAATCGGAGTCGTAATATAGACTGATATAAAAGCTCCAATCACAATAATTACAAACACGGTAAACAGAAATAATAATATAACCGCGACATAAATTTCTTTTCCCACTTGTTGAAAAACGGACACATCTTCATAAGAGACTAATACAAATTCTGAGTTTGGTATTTTTTGATAGGCATATACTGTTTTTTTGAAAAAACCTTCACTTGTATAAATACCCGTCTCATTTCTCCCAACAAAAGATAATTTGGATGCTTCAAATGCTTGATCACTACAAAGTAATTCTCCGTTTTCATCTAAATATGCAAAGTGACGTCCGCCACCAATTGCTTCCTGATATGTTTTTTCGAACGTTTCCAATGGAAAATTAACTGCTAACATTCCTCGGACCGCATTGTTATTCGTATCGTTTACAATTCGTATCATGGAAATAATTGTTTTATTATAAGATGTTCTAAATGCTCCATTTCCATTGACAGAAAGTATATAACCACCCTTTTTTTCCTGGATCGGACCTAACCAGTTCGGTGTATCAATGAGGTCTTCATCAACATAGGTAACACCTCTACCCACCGTCATATAATTTCCATCTGTTCGAAATACGAGCACCGAGCTTGCAACCGCATCTGCATATGCATTCTGCAATTCATAAATTCTATTTGCCGCATCAATATAGTCGTTTAACTTCTTGTTTGGATCACCTTCAAGATAATTGACCAATTCTTTATTAATCAGTAGCTGCCTACTGAAATTGTTGATTTTCTCATTTTCAGATGTGAGATTTGTCCCTACAGTGGCAATTGCTTTTTTATTATTTTCAATCGCATATGCGAAAATTTGCTCCCGCAAAACCACTGAGAACAGCAAAAAAGCGCCTACCAGGTAAATACTTAGAATTACCAAAAACAGTAGTCGTACTTTTTCTTTGATCTTTAATGATGAAAACTTTAAGTGCCTGGCATTTTTCAAAAATTTCACCTTTGCCCTATTTCTCCTAATGAATTATTCACATCCTTTTCTATTATAAGAGATATCTTCTCTACTTGCAATTTCTATCACTGCATTACATA
>CAZWNX010000021.1:28673-32215 GCA_964635395.1 uncultured Lachnospiraceae bacterium | reverse complement strand
TTTGTATTTTTCTTTGGTCTGTATAAATCATCATAATTTGAATTCATAATTTCCCTTTCTTTTATACAGTATAGTTACACGCTATGCTGTTATTAATAACACAATTATTTACATTATTAAGTTTATCAGAAAAAATAATTCTGTAAAGTAAAATAATATAGTAATTATTCCTGTTTTTTTGGTAGAATAAATGCTATAGTAAAGCAATAAAACGTTCAAAAAATGAATAAATAATCGTAAGGGGGTTTATCATGGAGGAACAACTAAGTAAGATTCGAAGCACTTTCCACCAATATTTTGAGGATGAAGATAAGAAAAGTGCAGTCATGTATTGTCTAGATTTATTGAAGAATCAGGAAGTGGATATACTAGATTTATATTCAGGGGTATTAACAAAAGAACTAAATGAAATGACTTGTAAATTAGATAATCACCATATCTGTATCTGGCAGGAGCATGTTAAAACGGCAATCGTACGTACAATTGTTGAGTGTGCCTACCCCTATGTTGAAGCTAAAAAGGAAGAACTTAACTACCCTGAACGAGGAAAAGCGGTTGTTTTATGTCCTCCTGAAGAATATCATGATCTAGGGGCAAGAATGGTTGCAGATTATCTTACTGTTTTGGGATTTGAAACGATTTTTGTGGGAAGTAATACGCCATACCAGGATTTTTTGAATGCAGTGGATGTAATCAAACCAGAGTTGATTGCTATTAGTGTTAGTAATTATTACAACCTAGTGGTAACCAAAAAAGTAATTGCTGAAATCAAGGGCAAATTGAAATCAGAATGTCAGATACTAGTTGGCGGAAACGCGTTCCACGGCTCTTCAGATATTTGCAAAACAATTGGTGCGGATTGTTGCTGTGCAACGATGGAAGATATCAAAAAATGGGTTTTGAAAGGAGGAGAAGCATGAAATTAGCAGTTAAAATTGCACTTCGCTTTTTAAGATCCAATCCAGGACAAACAGTGCTTATTGTATTAGGAATTGGAATCGGAGTATCAGTACAGATTTTCATTGGTTCATTAATCGAGGGCCTTCAAAAAAGTTTGATTGATAAAACGATTGGAAATTCTCCTCATATTATTGTTGAAACCATTGAAGAGGGAGAAGAAATTGATTACTACCAAGAAGTAATTGATAGCATTCAAGCTCAGAATGTAGATACAAAAGCAATCGTTCCAGTTTCAGATCATCCTGCGTTTATTCAATATGAAGATATTAACAAATCACTTCTCATTCGGGGATTTGATTTTAATGAAAAGGAAGAAATCTATCAGTTTGATGAGAAATTGGTAGAAGGAAGCTTGCCCCAAAAAGGCGAGATTTTATTGGGAATTACTTACAAAGACAAGTATGATTTGAAGTTGGATGATGAAATAACATTGTTATCTAGTAACCAAAAAATGGAAACGTATACAGTGTCAGGATTTTTTGATTTTAAGGTTGCTTCTGTCAATGAAAGCTGGGGCGTTATGGATCTAAAATCAACTTGGGATTTATTTGATACAAAAGGAAAAGTGACTGGCATTGAGATTCAATTACCAGAGCAAGATGTATTCCTAGCAGATGTAAAAGCGGATGAGTTTGCGAAAGCAATTGATCAAAATGAACTACAACTAGTAAACTGGAAAGTTCAAAATGAACAATTGCTGAGTGGTCTAGAAGGACAGAGTATCTCTAGTTTGATGATTCAGGTTTTTGTTTTGATTTCGGTTGTACTTGGAATTGCAAGTGTACTCGCCATTACGGTTATGCAAAAATCCAGACAAATCGGTATACTGAAAGCGATGGGGCTTAAAAACATCCAATCTAGCTTAGTGTTTTTGTTTGAAGGACTATTTTTAGGTGTTTTAGGTGGAATCGCGGGAGTCTTGCTTGGATTAGGGTTGGCTTATTCCTTTACGAAGTTTGCGCTCAATGCGGATGGAACTCCAGTTATAGCACTCTATATTAATCCAAACTTTATACTTATATCGGCACTGATTGCAGTATTTTCTTGCGTGATTGCATCCTTGATTCCTGCTAGAAAATCTTCTAAACTGAACCCAATCGACATTATTCGGAATAATTAGGAGGCCTATGGAAGCGATAATAAAACTTGATAATATTAATAAAATATATGGAAAAGAAACCAAAACACAGGTTTTGTATGATGTGAATTTGGAAATCGAGAGGGGATCCTTTACCTCGATTATTGGTCAGTCTGGAAGTGGTAAAAGTACCTTACTAAATATTATTGGAACACTCGATCAGCCAACATCAGGACAAATGATTATGAATGGTGTAAACACGGTTGATTTGAGTCAAACAAAGCTTGCTCAGTTACGAAATAGAACCTTGGGATTTGTATTTCAATTTCATTATCTTTTGCCTGAATTTACGGCTTTGGAAAATGTTCTAATGCCTTATGAGATTATGCATGGGAAGGTAACGGATTCTATTCGCAAAAAAGCTGAGGATTATATGGAACTTGTAGGAATTGGTAATGTAAAGAACAATCTGGCAACAAAGATGTCTGGTGGGCAGCAGCAACGAACTGCCATTGCTAGGGCATTAATCAATCAGCCACCAATCATTTTGGCGGATGAGCCAACAGGAAATCTTGATTCGGATTCAACGGAGACAATTTATCAGCTCATGCGAAAGATTAATGAAGAATTTAAAACCACATTTTTGATTATTACCCATGATCGTAAAATCGCTGAAAAAGCAGATCGAATTATTGAAATCAAAGATGGTCGAATCAACCTAGATTTGACCAAATAAAAAGAGGGCTCTCAATTTTGAATGATATCAAAAAAGAGGGCCCTTAATTATTATAACCTATACTCTAGCATATCCGAAACCGTTGACAATTGCGTCGATTGGTTTCTTTTCTTTGCACATAATACAATCGGAAACTTCGTAATTTTTATAATCAGGTAAATCTGCTGTTGAGAAGAGCGCATGTATTGGATAATCAAATACCTTCGATGCTGCGCTAAAAATTGCAGAAACCCCACTGATATTTCCACCATAATAGGAAATAGAATGAATTGCATTAGCAACTGTTTTACCGGTTGTTGCAGAGGATAGTAACAGCATAACATTTTTATCTTTGATCATGTGAACCATATTTTCGCGAAAAATGAATTGCCCACCACTCGTTGTTTCGGCGGATGTCACATACATTGTGGAATGTTGATTAATGGATACAACGCCAGATTCAGTCAAATAGTTTGCCAGATAAGCACCAATTACTTCGCACCCATCAATACACAAGATTGTATCCACAACGGTAGATGAAATATAAAACTGAGAAAGTGCACGAGCCACACGATCTGCTTCGTTTTGCCTAGCCTTCATTGGCGTAATGTCCATATAGTAATTAACATGGGAATTAGCAGTTGCAAAATGACCAGGAATAACTCTTAAAATGATATTTGGATCATACTTTGAAATGATTTTTTTTGATTGTTCCATGAATAACCCCTCCTTTTTTCATTATTATAAACCTTTCCATTTTAGATAACAAGTAGGTGATTTTAAGGTTAA
>CAZWNX010000021.1:0-28573 GCA_964635395.1 uncultured Lachnospiraceae bacterium | reverse complement strand
AGAAAAGAGGGAACTGTGGATGAATTAATTCGGATCGAAGACGTATCCAAAATATATAATCCGGGAGAAAATGAGGTGAGGGCGCTTGATCAAATTTCAGTTACAATTTATCGCGGTGAGTATGTTGCGATTATTGGACAATCAGGTTCTGGAAAGTCAACCCTAATGAATATTTTGGGATGCTTAGATGCACCATCTCAGGGAAATTACTATTTGAATGGGACGGACGTGTCACACTTAACAGATGATCATTTGTCCGATATCAGAAATAAGGAAATTGGTTTCATCTTTCAAGGATTTAATTTAGTACCTGGACTGACAGCGCTAGAAAATGTCGAGTTGCCACTAATCTATAGGGGCGTTGGAAAATCCGAAAGACTACATTTATCCAAAAACGCACTTGCACAGGTAGGACTTGAAAAGAGAATTCATCATAAACCGACTCAGATGTCAGGAGGTCAACAACAAAGAGCTGCAATAGCAAGAGCAATTGCGCAAGCACCTCCAGTCATTTTGGCAGATGAGCCTACAGGAAATTTGGATTCAGCTTCAAGTAAGGACATTATCAGAATACTGAGGAATTTACACGAAGAAGGTCGTACGGTAATTATTATTACACATGATCAGCAAATTGCAAATCAAGCAAATCGGGTCATTCAAATTATGGATGGTAAAATAGAAAGGGATTATAGTAATGAAAAATTGGAGTCGTAAAGGGAAAGTAGCGGTTATTGCAATTGTGATTGTGAGTTTAGTAGTAAGTGGAACAGTGGTGTTTCAGGTATTTGCCAAGGAACCAAGTGAAATCGTAAGAGTATGCACAGCAAAGCAGGGTAATCTTGAGGAGAATATTAAACTTTCTGGAGTTGTAGCAAGTGAAGAAGTTTACTATTACTATAGTGAAGTAAGTGCACCGATTGAAACGCTTGATATTAAGGCTGGAAGAATGATCAAAGCAGGTGAAAGTGTGTTAACTTATCGCACAGATTTAATCGAGAATCAAATCAAAGAAAAGGATCTCGAGGCAAATGTGTCAAATTATGATTCTAAAATTGTAGTAACAGGAATTAATGATACAATCAACGATTCTGCAGTTGCAGCTACAAAATATGAAGAATCTAAGAAATATGTAAGTCATTATTCATCGTGCCTAGAGGATGCAAGGGCAAAATTAGGAGTAGCCAACGCGTTATTGCAAGAAAAAGCGGCTTCTCAAGAAAGATTGGCAAAATTAGTTGAGAATCTTGCAGCTGCTCCAGACGATGAAACGATCCAAAAAGCGGCTGCAAATGAGCAAAAGGTGCTTGCTTTAGTGGATTCAAAGTTGGCAGCATACGATGTGGCAGGGCTTGAAAATTCAGTTGCAGTATGTAGTGGAAACTTAGAAGAGTATAAAGCATTACAAAAAGAATATGAAGCAAAAAAGGAAGTAGACCCAACACTCAATTTACAAAAGCAAAAGCAAAGTGCAATCAATGTGGTCAATGCATACTCCAAAGAAGAACTTTTAAAAGAGTTGGCAACAGCAAAAGCAGGAGTAGTCGTTTCACAGTCAGGTATTGTATCGCAGGTAAATGTAGTCAAGGGTCAAAGTGTAAATAAAACAGAACCGCTTTTCACATTAGAAAGTAGTGAAAAAGTAAAAGTAAGTGTGACGTTATCAAAATACGAATTAGAAAAATTAAGTTTAGATCAAAAAGCAACGATTACAATCAATGGAAAAGAATATGAAGGTCATATCAGTAATATTGATAAAATTGCAAGAAAAAATGAGTCAGGGACGTTGGTAATCTATGCGGACATACATATTGATAATCCAGATGATAATATCTGCCTAGGAATAGAGGCAAATGCAGTTGTTCAAACAAGTGGCGTAGAAAATGCGATTTTGGTACCGGTAGAGGCAGTTAATTATGATTCGAAAGGGACATTTTGCTATCTTGTTAAAGAAGGAATCCTTGTAAGACAAGAAGTAAAAACTGGAATTTCATCGGAAGAGTGGATTGAAGTAAAAAGTGGTATCACGCTAAAAGATCAAATTGTAAACGCACTGTCGGATAAAGCTAAGGTAGGGGATAACGTTAGCATTAAAGAGCAGAAATAGAAGGGAAATACTATGGGACAACTATTTGAATATATAAAAATGTCCATTCGAAACATCAGGAGCAATAAAGGAAGATCAATACTTACGATGCTAGGAATTATCATTGGTATCTCTTCCGTGATTATGATTGTATCAGTTGGAAATGGTGTTTCAAAGCAAGTAAATGAAGAGTTAGATGATATGGCGGGTGGCCAGATGGTATTCTACTCTGCAGCCAATAATGGGCATATGGCAGTTGAATTTTCACCAGAAGATTTAGACGCTTTGATGGGAAAAGTTGAACACGTAAAAGGCGTATCTCCCTCGTTTGGAGATAATGGAACTGTTCTTTCGCCAAAGGGAGATTTTACTGCTGAGATAAGTGCAGGTAATGAGATGTCAGTTTATGAGAATGGAAAGCCATTTATTGAAGGAGAGTATTTTACCAAATCCGATGTTGAAAAGTTTGCAACAGTTTGTGTAATCAATAAAAGTAATGCAAAAAAGATGTTTGGAACTACCGACATAATCGGAAGAACAATCGAAGTAACGCTTGGAACGGATGTACGAGAATACGAGATTATTGGTGTACGAGATGAAAAAGAAAAAGGTGGTTTGTTAGGGGATGATAAGAATGAGAATGTGAAACTTTCGATTCCGATGACCACATATGCTAGAAGCTATAAAATGGAAAATAGGCTAAGTAAGATTAGTAACTTCATGGTGTATAGTGAGGGTGCGCTGTATTCAAAAGATGTGGCGAAAGATTGTATTAAATTACTTGAAGGAAGATATGATATTCGTGGAAAAGAGGTTATAAAAGTAGAAAATTTTGACGACTTTACAAGTGAAATCAAAACAATGACAGGGAGACTCACGATCTTTATTGTACTAGTGGCTGCTATTTCTTTACTAGTAGGTGGAATCGGAGTAATGAATATTATGCTGGTATCTGTTACAGAACGAACAAGAGAAATAGGAATCCGGAAAGCACTTGGTGCGAGAACGTTCTCAATACTGACGCAATTTTTATCAGAGTCAGCGATTATCACCCTGATTGGAGGTATTATTGGAATCTTAATCGGAATTGTTGGAGCTTCTATTATTGGGTATTTTGCAAAGGTGACACCAGAAGTTTCCGCAATGTCGGTATTCTTGGCAACTGTTTTTTCATCAGGAGTTGGACTCTTTTTCGGAATTTATCCTGCAAATAGAGCAGCAAAATTGAAGCCGATCGAAGCATTAAGACATGACTAGCAGAATTGCCATTCATTTAGTATAATGTGTTTGACAGGTACTGATTAAGACTGTTATGGAGGTAAATCATGGCGTATAAGGTGTTAGTTGCAGATGATGAAATGGAAATAAGAGAATTACTTAAAATCTATCTTGAAAAAGACGGATATCAGGTAATGGAAGCCGGTGATGGAATAGAAGCGTTGGGAATGATTCGTAAATATGAGCCAGACATCGCTATGATTGATATTATGATGCCGAGATTAGATGGATTTCATTTGTTAAAGAAAATCAGAGAATTCTCCAATTTGCCAGTGATCATTTTGTCTGCCAAAATACTGGATTCGGATAAAATATTGGGACTTGATTTGGGTGCAGATGATTATCTCGCAAAACCGGTGAATCCACTTGAGGCAGTCGCGAGGGTAAATGCACAACTTAGACGATTTTATAAGTTGGGTGCTAAAAGTGAAATAGTGGACAAAATAGTAGTCAAAGATTTGGTTTTAGATGTGGAGTCCTGTGCGCTCTATAAGATGGATGAGCCTATTGAATTAACCTCGATACAGTACAAAATCATGTACTTATTCATGACGAATCCTGACAAAGTATTTACCAAGCAACAGATCTTTGAAATCGGTTGGGGAGACGACTATATTATTGACGATAATAGTATTATGGTCTGTATCAGTAAGTTACGTAACAAGTTAGCAGATGATGGGAACCAATACATCAAAACGATTAGAGGCTTAGGATATCGTTTAGAAAGGACCTGATATGGCAATATTACGAAAAGGAAAGAAAATCAAAAGTCTAAAAACATATTTGATGAGCCGATTCATTATTTTCTTATTTGTTGCAGGTCTCATGAATGGATTGATTGTATCAGGACTTGATATGCTTTCTAAAGTGTTTGGAGAGAGTGAAGATGTTGAGTTGTCGATTACTAGATGGGAAGATGTTCCGGTTTTTCTAGGTGTTATTATACTGGTAATTCTACTTTTGATTCTATTATATGGAGTTCCCTATGGAATCTGCATTTGGATTTATAGCAAAATGGTTACCAAAAAAGTGGCATTTCCAGTAGGCAAGATTATTGAAGGTATGCAGGAAGTTACGCGTGGAGATAAAGATGTTATTTTAGATTTTGATACAGAGTACGAATTTGTTGGAATGAGGGATACCTTTAATTATATGACACGGGAAATGGGAAAAGTCGAAAAACTGCAGGATGAGTATGAGAAACAAAGAAGTTTACTCCTTTCTGGGATGGCGCATGATCTTAAGAATCCGATTATGACGATTTCCGGATATGCGAAAGCTTTATCGGATGGAATTGTAGTTACTGAAGAAAAGAAAAAAGAGTATTTAGATGCTATATATCACAAATCACTCCATATTAATGAACTCGTAACCATGCTTTTTGAATATACGCAGTTAGATAGCAAGGGTTTTCAGTTAAACAAGGAGAGGGTTGATCTAATTGAGCTCATTCGTTCTACAATAGCAACCATGTATACTGATTTTGAAGAACGTGAGATGGAATTAGAATTAGAAGTTCCGGAACACCCAGTGTATATAAACATTGATAAAACTCAGTTTTCGAGAGCAATCACGAATGTAATTGTAAATGCCTTAAAACATAACCCAAAGCAGACCAAGATTCTTATTCGGTACTCGTTTGATGACAAACATCAGATTTTAATAGCTGATTCCGGGGTAGAGATTCCAGAAAAGATTGCTTCTACGATTTTCGATCCATTTGTGTTGGGCGATGACTCAAGAAGCAGTAAAAATGGTAGTGGAATAGGGCTTAGCATTACTATGAAAGTCATTAAAATGCATGGTGGATCCATTCACTTAGTGCAAGAAATAGAGGGTTATACAAAAGGATTTTTGGTTTCACTTTCAGAATAAGTATGATATGATACAGTTTAAGTATATTTTGAAAGGAAACAAACCGTTGATACAGGAATTAGGACCACACAAATATTATTTAGAGTATCAAGAGCATCCTTTGGATGATGAAGCAAGAATGTTGATTTATTGGAAAAGAGATATTCTAGTAAAACAGCATGATAACCAAACCATCGAGTACCCCACCTGGAAACAAATCAAGGAAGCGGGAATTCTTCATCAATTTGAAGAGAATTCGAATAGGCTGCATTACTTTTTTTCGATTGATAACACAAACTATTTTGGATACGAAACAAATGTGGATATTCAGTTAACTGGGTATTCTTTTTGTGATGTTACCGTTTTTAGAACAGCCCAACCTAAGAAAGAAGCATTTGCCTGTATCACTGGGTATCAACTCTATGATTTTTACGTAAATCATCAGTATTGTTCAAGATGCGGACATGTTTTAGAACATAGCAAGAAGGAGAGAATGCTTCAGTGTGAACATTGCGGATTTATGGTGTATCCAAAGATATCTCCAGCGGTTATTGTGGCAATTACGCATCAGAATAAACTTTTACTTACTCGTTATGCCAATAGCGCACCTGGTCGTTATGCATTAGTTGCAGGATTCTGTGAAGTTGGAGAGACTGTTGAGGAGACGGTTATTCGAGAGGTGATGGAAGAGGTTGGACTTGCAGTGAAGAATCCAGTTTATTATAAAAGTCAGCCATGGTCATTATCGGGCACGTTGTTAATGGGATTTTTTGTGGAATTAGAAGGGAGTGATGAAATCACTCTAGATACTAGTGAACTTTCTGAGGCTACTTGGATGAGTGCAGAAGAGATACCAGTGAAATGGGATGATATTAGTTTGACAAATGAGATGATTTGTCACTTTATGAAACAGCAAGAGGAGACGAAGTAATTATGAAAAACGAATTATTACACATAGGACCAATTACAATTTATGGATATGGTTTAATGATTGCATTAGGCGTGTTAGCTGCCTATTTAACAACGGAGTATAGAGCGAAGAAGCTTGGTTTGAAAGAAGAAAAAGTCTTTTCACTAGTTTTCTTCTCGCTTGCAGGAGGTTTAGTTGGAGCCAAATTACTATATATTCTAACAGAATTAAAGGCTTACGTGGAAAATCCAGCACTGCTACTTCGAATCAACGATGGATTTGTAGTATACGGAGGCATTATTGGGGGCATTATCACAGCATTTATATTCTGTAAAGTAAACAAATTGAAATTCCTTTCGTATTTTGATCTGGCATTACCTTCGGTGGCATTAGCCCAGGGATTTGGTAGAGTAGGATGTTTTTTGGCAGGTTGCTGCTATGGTGCACATACAACTTGTCCAGTAGCAATTACCTTTACAAATTCAGCATATGCACCCAATAATGTGCCACTTATTCCAACGCAGTTAATTTCAAGTGGATTGAATTTTCTTCACTTCTTTGTTTTGATTTTATTTGCAAGAAAGAAAAAAGCAGATGGTCAGGTTGCTGCGCTATATCTGATTTTCTATAGCATCGGACGATTCCTATTGGAATTTTTCAGAGGCGATTTAGAGAGAGGTGAAGTAGGAATCTTATCCACATCTCAGTTTATATCTATTTTCATCGTTTTAGGAGGTGTGATTTTGTTGTTTGTTTCAACAAAATTAGCCAAAAAAGAATCAAAAGCTTAAAAATTGGCTATTGCACTAGTAAGATGAGTGCAATAGCCAATTTTAATGCGCCGAGGCACAAGTTTGTAGGATTAAGGTTCAATCACAATATCAGAAGCTTTTTGATCAGGAATAATACAGATCATGGTCTTACCAGTATTTAAGATAACTTCATTATTATTATCGTCGTAATATTTGGTTGCACCAAAGTCGCTTTCCTTTTTCCAGCGGATATGAATTCCTTTTCCGTTGGTGAAATAGTATCCATCACGGGTGGAATCATGGTCTTGGAAGGAAAGGTATCCATTTGCGTCTCGAACTTCGTGATAGGTTTTTTGAAAAATGACATTTTTAAAAGTTAGCTGTTGATTTGTTAAATCATCAATATGTTCCTTTCCATATTGATATCTGTGATACAATCCGGTATCTAAGTGATATTCGAAATAAGGCTTGTTAATAGGATATCCGGGTTTAATCGTCATTGCATCAAAAGAACCTTCGATGGCAGTCAAATCAACTGGAGAATCCTCAAGAGCAAAGGTGAAATGGTTTCCTTGATAATTATCTGTATGCTCTGCCTGGTACTTTTTAAGCTCAAGTCCTTTGAGAATTCCTTCACCGCTGACATATGCATTATGTGGTGCCACGCGGTCTTTGGTACGATAGTATACCGTTCCGTCGAGAGACGTTCCGTCAAGATTGTTTGTAACGTCGCGACTTAGTAATGCGTCCACATATAATTTCGGACCCCCAAAATGACAATAGATAGCATCCCACTCATAGACCCAATAGACAAAGTAGTCTCTAGCACTTCGAACAGGCCCAATTTTATCTAACTCTTCCCAATCATCAAACACTGCCATCAATCTAGTAAGATTGCCTTCCACTGGACACTCATAAATGACTCCCGCCTTTGAAATGCCTGATTGTGGAATGGCATTAATAATATTGTTAATCATAACAGCAATCGGTCTTTGGCCTTGGGAAGAAGCCGAAATCCATTCGTTGGACAGTTCGCTTCTTACGAGATTCTCGGACAAAGTGACTTCCTCAGTTGGTTCCACAACATTTTCAACCGTTTGGCTAGTTGTTGACTCCTTTGATACGGAGTTCACGGACACAGGATCTAAAACGGGTTCCTGCTTTTGATTTTTACATCCAGCTAGAAGAATGGATACTACTAAAATGACAAACAGGTATTTGTTTCTATTATTAATGTTCATAAAATTCCTTTCTAATATTTCCTTCAAACGTCGCCAGCTATTTGCTTTGGTATTTGATGAATCGCAGATGCAATGTCGGTAAAAGAGCTAAAGAAGCTTCCAATGATTTTGGTGGTATTGGCAAGGCAATATAAGTCCAATAAGGCATCTTGTATTCCTTGAACACTATTTCTTGATAAGTCACGCTCTTGATTGGAAAGAATTTTGTCTGGAAACAAAGTTCTTAGCTTGGTTTCTTCAGAAAGATCGTCAGTAGCCAGATAAAACATGGTAGCTGGATTGCATTCTAATTCTTTATTCATAGCATCGATAAAGGCTTGGGTTGAACTTTTGCCGATGGCTGGTTGGTTATCGGTTCGTCTTATATGAATGCCCACGCAGTGGGTTCCAAACTTAGAGGACAGGGCATCAATCTTTGATTGCATAAAAGGGGTTGGAACAAATAATTCAAAAGAAGGATTGGGATAGAAATGTTCCTCTGTAGCAATATAAATCCTCTTTTTGAGTAAACTACGATAGTCCTGTAACAAAAGTCCATCTTCCTTGTTGGCACGAATATCGTCATTGCTAAGGAACTGACAAGTGAATTGCCACCATAATTTTTGAAGATTCCATTTGGAATGAATATTAACAACTTGCATTTGAGTGCTTTTTTGGAATAAATCTTCAAAAGGACATCCTAACTCATGGTTGTTATTCCAAAGTACGATAAGCCTTTCGTTACGCTCTTTTGCAAGCATGTGTGCAGAATTAATCGCCCGCATTCTATTGCACAAACCCCCGATAGGTTGTATGATTAACATGGTATTTCCTACTTTCTTAGTTTCGTGATTCTTCAATAATTATAGCAGAAAAAGTAGGGATGTAAAGTTTTATAAGTGATAATACGATGTGATAAAAATAGAAGTGGCGCGGAGGCTACAATAGATGAAGATTGTTCAAATGAATACCGTATGCCAAAGAGGAAGTGTTGGCAGGATATTATTAGACCTGTACCAACTTCAAGAAACAAATGGACATACTGCATTTGCTGTTTATGGAAGAGAAAGTGCACCCAATCAGATAAAGTCATTCAAAATGACTTCAAAAAGTTCCTTCTATGCACATGTAATTGGGACTTTTTTGACGGGGCGACATGGCTTTATGTCAAACCATGCAACCAAACGCTGCATACAGTATTTGGATCAAATAAAACCAGATCTCATTCACTTACATAACCTGCACGGATTTTACCTGAATATAAGCCTGTTATTTGAGTATCTTGAAAAAGAGCAAATCCCCATTGTGTACACCTTGCATGATTGCTGGTCGTTTACAGGGCATTGTGCATTTTTTGACTATATCGATTGTAAAAAGTGGAAGACACAGTGTGAACACTGTCCGATTCATAGAACCAATTACCCGTATGCATTATTGAAAGATGCTTCCAGAGTCAATTATAACCAAAAAGCGATAGCGTATAAGCGAAATTTAAAATTAACCATGGTTACACCAAGTAAATGGCTGGCAGATAAATTATCGGATTCCATCTTGAAACAGTATCCTGTGAAAGTAATCCATAACGGAATTGATTTGGTTGCGTTTCATCCACAAAAGGCAAACCTAACCATAGTGAAAGAAACGATGGAAAAGAGAGGAATTGATTTTCAGAAAAAACTTGTGCTTGGAGTGGCAAACGTGTGGGAACAACGAAAAGGACTCGCGTATTTTGTGAATTTAGCAAAGCGTCTAGATGATTCCTATCAGGTGGTTTTGGTTGGTGTTTCATCAAAACAAAAGAAGTTTCTTGCAAAAGAAGGTTCTTTAAGAAGCCTTGTACCAATGGAACGAACACAGTCCTTGGACGAACTTGCATTTTTATACGCAAGATCAACAGTATTTCTCAATCCAACATTGGAAGACAATTTTCCGACTACGAATCTTGAGGCACTTGCATGCGGAACACCAGTCATCACATTTGACACAGGCGGAAGTAAAGAAAGTCTGATAAAAGATAGCGTCCCAATCCTATGTGGACGTGTTATCCCCCCAAAAGATGCGGATGCTTTGTTTTTGGCAGTCAAAGAACTCGCGGAGCAATCCCAAGAAGACTTAGAAGTGATGCGAATTGCCTGTAGAAATCAGGCACAGAAATTTGATAAAAAAGATTGCTATCAAAACTATATAGAGCTTTATGAAGAATTGATTAAGTAAGAGTATGAAAAGAGGATCATATGCTTTGGATCAAAAGAAAATCTGAGACTTTAATTATCGTCTTATTGAGTCTCTTTATTGTATGGATTGCAGGCAATGGATTAACCAATTATGGTGATGCAAAAATACTAGTCGCCACCCAGCCAAAATGGGTGCTTTTTTGCATGTCCATAATTGCCATGTTAATACTTTGTTTAGCTGTTATGGCAGGATATAAATTGTTACAAAGTGTGAGTCACAAAACATTGCGGATTCTATCCGTGCTTAGTCCTGTTTTGATGCTGATTCTACAAGGATATATTGTGTTTGGAATTAGGGGACAGTATTTATGGGATGCGGCGTTTGTTGTGGGAGCTGCGAATTATTTTAAAGAACATGCGCAAATTGTTGAAGAAGCAAAATACTATATGTCCGTGTATCCAAATCAGAATACATTTTTACTAATAACCGTTTTCTTTTTGAACATTGCGGATTTCTTGAAACCAATGGTTAGCGACCCGCTCATTGTTCTAAACTGTATCAATGTGGTGTTCTTAGATAGTAGCGCGTTTTTCATCTATTTATTAGCAAAGAAGCGAATCCCGTTAGACGAAAAGTACAAGCGAGTTGGAGTACAACTCATACTTTTATGCACCCCGTTTTTCTATGTTCAAGTTTCGAATTATTACACAATGACGTTGAGCTTGCCTTTTTGTTTAGGATTGTTACTTGTTTTCTGTAAGCTCGAAGAAATGGCAGGATTAGAAGAAGACAATCCTCCAAACAGTATGAGGATGAAGAAAATTTTCATGAGCCTGCTCGGTGGGTTGCTTTTTGGAGTTGGATACATGATTAGACCTACAACGATTATTTTCTTGTTGGCAGGTATTTTGGTAAGTGTGCTCTTTTCACTAAGACACAAAAGGATTAAGACACTGATTCTGCAAATTCTGATAGTAGTGATTGGATTTGCAATTATTTGGGGGCTTACAGGTGTTCAAAAAAAGGTGATTGGTCTTGATACAAGGGATACCGAGTTTCCTACATCTCATTGGATTATGATGTCGTTATCAGGAAATGGGGAACATAATGAGACCGATGAAGCATTTACTGCAAGTTTTTCAACAAAAGAAGAAAAAGTCCTACAAATCAATCAGCGTATCAAAGAAAAACTAAATGAACTTGGACCAAAAGGGTATCTTGCGCTACTTGGTCGGAAAACACTTCAGACATTTGCCAGTGGTAATATGGGGACTGCTTTTTATCAGGAATATGGACTTTATACAAATCGTTTCTATCCCTACTTGTTTGGGGAAAAGAAAGATGCAATGATCATTTACCAACAGGTGTTATATATAGCATGCCTACTTGCTATTTTGGCTCGAATGATCAGTCAGCGAAAAAAAGAAAGAGAGTTTATGGAATTGCTTCTGCAACTCAGCATTCTAGGTGGATTGATTTTTTATTTGATTTGGGAAACAAGTCCAAGATATGGTAGTTTATTTTATCCATTGATTTTACTTCTTGCAGTTTATGAAATAGAACCGATGTTTCGATTTATGGAAAATAAAATCAAGGGAAAACCGATTCAATTGAATGCGATTTATGCAATCGCGGTTTTGTCAATTGGGATATTCTGGCTTTGGAATAGTGATAAGTATACTCAAACACCACGTGAGAAAGAGATTCCGGTAGTGGTACAGGTGCTTGCAAATCAGCCGTTTGAAGTGAGTGAGGATAAAGTGTTTCGTCAAGTCATCAAGCCTTCGAGATCGTTCAACCGACTATTGTTCCAATGGAGAAACCAGGTCGGTTCAGAGAATACAGCCGTTTACAAAATCACATTTCGAAGAAATGATGAGCAGATGCAAACTATTTTTGAAGAAGAATTAATCGCAAGAGGCCAGGCAAATCAAGGTGCATTTGATAAAATATTCGCATTAGAGCAACCGGATCAACGTGGTTATGTCTTAGAAATAAAGAAAATCAAGGGAAATCCAAAGGATTCGCTTTCATTTGTTGTTTTTGATATGGGGGGATATGATGCATATCCAATCGGTGAGAGTTTTTTGAATCAAAACTCTGTGAACAAAGATTTGCTGTTACTTGTTTCCAGACAGGCCGTAGAACCTTATTTTACTAGAAAAGAATATTGGGCAATGGGGCTATTATGGTTATTTTTCTTCCTATTTCCCCAATTTTGTTGTAAACTAATGAAGATGTTAAAATTCGATTTAAAGGATGATTGAACCATGAAGATTCCAAAAGAACGCTTAATTGCAGCAATTGTTGCGGGATGTTTGTTTTTGCTATGCGCGTTGCAGGCGATTCAAATTGGTTTCTTGCAAAAAGAAAACAAACAATTCCAAAAACAAATAGAAGATTTAGAAGTGAGAATAGTAAGTGTCAATGACTTAACCAATCAGGTAAAAGAACGAGTGAGCCCGGAAGAATTTTTAGAGCTCTATCTTCCAAAAGATATTTTTGTTGCGTCTGGAATCACCCTCGAGTTATATAATGATGAAATCTGTTTTGGCATTAACCCAGAGGACTATATCTTTTATTGGTCAAGTGATATTGGTGACTGTATGGAAGACAAATTCCATTATGGAGCCAATGACAAAGACAGTGGGGAACATGAATTAAGTGTTGCCGTGTATGATTATCAAAAACATCTGGTTGGAAAAGCAACAACGACACTTCATGTGATTCAAAATCAATTTCAAAAAGATCAAACAGGAAAAGTTAGAGTCCTTACCATAGGAGATAGTTTTACAAGTAATCTGGTTTGGGCAAGGTATGTTCGAGAACTTTCCAAAAATAAAATTGCTCACGTAGGAACACTGGGGAGTGAGCCGGGACTAATGCATGAGGGTCGTATGGGCTTTAGCGCTATGAATTACTTAGAGGGAACGCCCTATGATATTGACCGAAAGAAGGTATTTACGAACCCGAAAACGGGAGAATTTGACTGGGAATATTATCTAAAAACAAGTAAAGTAAAACCAGATATTGTTCAGGTGTTTCTTGGAGCAAATGGAATGAGTATTGACCCAACTACCAACAGTGATAGCATTGTTGAAATTGTAAAGCGAATTCGTGAGGCAGACCCTCAAATTCCAATTATGGTTGTGCAGACAACCTATCCTGCTGATCAAAATGGTATGGCAAGACAGCAAAACGTAATGGGATTCCAGGCGTTTCATGGTATGTGGTCGTTTGAACGATGTGAGATGACCTTTCGACTGATGGTTGCCCTAGATCAGAAATTAGAGGGTATGGATAACGTTTATCTAGTGCCAGCTGCAATTTCGTTTGATCGCCAGAATGGATTTGCACAAGAACTTATTAGTGTGAATCCCCATAGTGGAGACAAAATGCGGGTAAGTGCTGAAAGTATCCACCCATCAGAAGGCGGAGCCAAGCAAATTGGAGATACAATTTATAGTGTATTATGTCAGATTATTGAAGATACAAATATTGGAGTGAAGAAGTCGCTTAGCTCGAATTCTGTTTCAGCAAGTGGAAATAGTGTAACTCCTGAGAATAGTGTAGAAGGTAAAAAGTCAGAATGAGTATAAAAATATCAATCATTACCACAACCTATAATGATAAAGAAAACTTGGTTAAAATCATGCAAAGCCTTTTGGAGCAAGATTATGTAAACTATGAATACATTGTTGTGGATGGTGGTTCAAAAGATGAAACAATTGAATATCTTAGGGAAATGGAGCCTGTTTTTGGTGGAAAATTAGTATGGTCCTCACAACCAGATGAAGGAATCTATGATGCAATTAATAAGGGAATAAAGCAAGCAACAGGTGATGTGGTGGGTTTTCTATTTGACGAGTATGCCAATTCAGGGGTACTGACTTTAATTGCGGAGACTTTTGAAAAGCAGAGTGTACAGGGAATTCATGGAGATATTGACTATCTAGAAGACGGTAAAGTCGTTCGAAAATGGAGAATGAAGCAAGGGAAGATGCGATTAGGCTGGATGCCAGGGCATCCAACACTCTATTTAAAGAAATCCGTGTATGATACGTTTGGATTATACAAGACGGATTATCGGGTTGCAGGAGATTATGAATTCATGATTCGAATTCTTTTTAGTAACCAGATAGCACTTGCCTACATTCCACAAGTATTGGTTCATATGTCCCATGGTGGAAATAGTGCAAGTACGGGAGGATTTAAAAGTTATTTGAGGTCTTTAAAAGAGGGGCATAGAGCTCTTCGAGAGAATAAGGTACGAGCTGCATTTATTACAGATATTTTGAGAACAATCAGAGTATTGATCCAATTTATTTGATAAACGGAGGGAAGCATGAAGCGAATAGTAATTATTCCTGCGTATAATGAAGAGAAAAGCATTGTAGAAACGGTGGCTGATATTCAAAAAAACGCAGTGGATTTTGATTATGTTGTAATCAATGATTGTTCCAAAGATCAGACATTACGCGTATGTAGAGAACATCATTTAAATGTACTTTCGCTTCCAATTAACTTAGGAATTGGTGGTGCAGTACAAACGGGTTACCTGTATGCTTATAAGAATGGTTACGATATAGCAGTTCAGTTTGACGGAGATGGACAGCATGATGCATCCTATCTAGAAGCAATGCATGAGCACATGGAGCAAAACAAACTGGATATGGTAATTGGTTCAAGATTCATAGAAAAAGAAGGGTTTCAGTCATCCGGACTTAGGCGTTTTGGAATTCGATACTTTACGTTTTTGATTCGAATACTAACCAGTGCCACGATTTCCGACCCAACATCTGGAATGAGAATGGTAAATCGTAGTGTCATGGAAGAATTTGTAAATCATTATCCAAAAGATTACCCAGAACCAGAGAGTGTTGTTGCGATTCTTGATACAAGTAAAAAAGTTGGTGAATACCCAGTAGTTATGCGAGAACGTATGCAAGGGGTATCGTCCATATCACCAATGAAGTCTATTTACTATATGATTAAAGTTACGCTGGCAATTTTTATGGAAAAATTGCGAGTGAAAAGGAATTAGGAGGATTTGCTTATGCCAATGAAAATACAATACATTATTGGACTTTGTCTGATTGTGGGGCTGGTAATCATTATTAATATGATTCGAAAAAGAAGTTTAGAACTAAAATATGCATTATCTTGGATTCTGGCAATCGTGTTTGTTTTGATACTCGTTTTATTCCCAGCACTTCAAGTGTTGCTCTCGAATTTACTGGGTATAGCAACACCTGTGAATATGATCTTTTTCCTGGGATTTTGCTTCTCGCTATTGATAATTTTTACACTAACAGTGATCGTATCAAGAACCACAGATCGTCTTCGAAAGCTTGCGCAGCAGATGGCGATTTTAGAGCAAAAAGTTCGTGATTTAGAGAGTTTAGAGAAAGATCAAATACCAAATCAGGAGTGATAACCAAATGAAAGTGTTGATGATTGGATTAGGTAGTATCGGACAAAGACATTTACGAAATTTAGTTCGGAAATTTGGAGATGATTTAGAAGTGATTGCATACCGTGTAAGAGGTCTGCAAAGAACGTTTTCGGATGAAATGAAAATTCGAAAAGACGTTGAGTTGGATTATGAATTTTCAATCAAGGTATTTTCTGATCTTGAGGAGGCATTGCTTGAAAAACCAGAGGTGGCATTTATTACAAATATAACCAAAAGTCATATTCCCTGTGCGATTGCCTGTGCAAAAGCAGGCTGTCATCTGTTTCTAGAAAAGCCTGTTTCGGATTCTTTAGAAGGTGTTGATGAGTTATTATCCCTTGAAAAGGAGAAGAATATTAAAATTTTTGTTGGATATCAAAATCGATTTCATCCAGGGATTCAAACGCTGAAGATGATTTTAAATCAAAATGAATTGGGTCAAATACTAGCTGTGCGAAGTATTGTGGGTGAGAGACTAACAACAATGCACACCTATGAAGATTATCAAGATACATACATGGCAAGAAAAGATATGGGTGGCGGTGTACTCCTAAATCAGATGGTTCACGAGTTGGATTACCTGTATTACTTGTTTGGAAAACCGAAAAGCGTATATGCATTAGGGGGAACAGATGGGAATCTTGATATTGATGTAGAAGATAATATAGAAGCAATTTACAAAATGGAGTATTTAAACAGGGAAATTGCACTCAGCGTGCATGCAGACTTTTATCAAAGTCCTCCACAAAGATTGGTTCGTGTGGTAGGAGAAAATGGTTGGGTCAAAGTAGATTTGACAAAGGCTAAAGTTACCAAAGTGGTGCATGATGTTTTAGAAGAAATATCCTTTGAAGAGTTTGAAAGAAACCAGATGTTTGAAGAAGAACTGAATTTGTTTTTTGAATGTATTATGCAACATCAAAAGCCAGAAATCACATTAGAAGAGGGTATTGTGAGTCTGAAGATGGCACTTGCAGCAAGAAAATCAATTCGAACAAAAGAGGTGGCACATGAATTCAATTTTTGATCAATTTAAAATTCAGGGGCAGGTTATTATCATTACTGGGGGAGCAGGATTAATTGGGAGAAAACATGCTCAGGCAGTGATTGAAGGTGGAGGAATCCCAGTTTTACTAGATTTATTTCAAGAATCATTAGATGCTGTAAAAGCGGATTTGTCCAAAAACTACGAAGGGGCAGTTATTGAAACCTTTGTTGCAGATATTACAAGTACAGAGGCATTAGAAGAAATAAGAGACTTTTTGTTAGAGCGATATCACCATATTGATGGCTTAATTAATAATGCAGCCAATAATCCTAAAATGGAGGGCGGTGCCAAAAATATGGGAGCGATACAACTTCATAATTTTCCGCTTTCAATCTGGGAAGAAGATCTTGCAGTTGGGCTTACCGGTGCATTTCTATGTGCCAAGGTATTTGGGACAGTGATGGAACAACAAAAAAAGGGTGTCATCATCAATGTGTCTTCCGATTATGGATTAATTTCTCCAGATCAAAGGATTTATCGAAAAGAGGGAATTCCAGAAGAGGAACAGATTATTAAGCCAATCACCTATTCTGTAATTAAACATGGTATTATTGGAATGACAAAGTATCTAGCGACCTATTGGGGAACAAAGGGAGTCCGTGTCAACACGCTGTGCCCTGCTAGCTTGGAAAACGGTCAAAATGAGGAATTTATTGAAAAAATATCAAATCTCATTCCCATGGGAAGAATGTCAAGACCGGAGGAATACCCAGCAACCATTCTATATATGCTTTCTGATGCAAGCTCCTATATGACCGGAGCAACGATTGTATTAGATGGTGGAAGAACAATTTGGTAGAAATTTGGAGGAAAGAGTGAACAATATGAAAAAATTAATTATTACGGGTTCAAACGGACAATTGGGTAAAGAACTTCAAAAAATGTTGAAGGATTCAACAGAGTATGAATTAATCAATACAGATGTTGCAGAGTTAGATATTACAAATTTGACAGATGTTTTGGCATTTGTTGAAGATGTGATGCCCTATGCAATTATCAACTGTGCAGCACATACAGGAGTGGATGCATGTGAAACACAGATTGATCTAGCCTACAAAATCAACGCAATTGGGCCTAGAAACTTAGCAATTGCTGCAACAAAGGTTCAGGCAAAAATCGTACATGTTTCTACGGATTATGTTTTTTCGGGAGATGGCAGCAGACCATATACAGAATTTGATGAAGTGGGACCAGTTGGAATCTATGGAAAATCAAAGCGAGCTGGTGAGGATTTTGTCAAAGAATTTTCTAGTCAGTACTTTATCATAAGAACTGCTTGGTTATATGGGGACGGTAATAATTTTGTGAAGACGATGCTTCGTTTATCAGCTACCAATCCAGAAGTTCGAGTAGTGTGTGACCAGTTTGGAACGCCAACAAGTGCCTATGAACTAGCGAAAGCCATCTGCTATTTATTACCAAGTGATAATTATGGAGTGTTTCATGGAACTTGTGAAGGGTCTTGTAACTGGGCTGAATTTGCCCAGGAAATTTTCCGATTAGCTGGCAAAGACACCAAAGTTATTCCAATTCCATCAAGCGAGTATGTTACACCAGCAAAAAGGCCAGCGTACTCTATTATGGAGAATCATATGTTAAAATTAACAACGGATTTTGAATTTGCTGATTGGAAAGAAGCCATTTCAAGATACATGGAATCATTAGAATACTAAGATATTGTTAGGAATCCAAATTTTACCAGAGAGGAAGAAAACATGCTTGATCAGGCAATTCGAAATCTGATAACCAAAAAAAGAAAGATTAAGAACATAGAAATAGCAGGCTATGATATTCTCTTATTTGTAATTATTACAGTAGCAGCACTTTACATGAGATATGCGCTTCGCCACGTGGTAGCTGGAGATTACAAAATGTTTTTTGAACCTTGGGTTGCAACACTTCGTGAAGCAGGTGGTGGAATCAAGGGACTCGGGGCGAAGTTTGAGTATGTGGATTATACGACTCCTTATTTATTGATTTTGTCCTACATCAGTATCTGTCCATTTCTAAACACCCTATTGTTAATGAAATTAGTATCCGTATGCTTTGACTTTTCAGCAGCATTTGCAATGTTTATGATTGTATATTCAAGGCGTAAGAATATAACTTGGTCCATTTTTGCATATGCGGGAGTGCTTTTAGCTCCTACGATTGTTACAAATGGTAGTATGTGGGCACAATGTGATATCATTTTTACGTCCTTTATTCTATGGTCGATTTATTTTATGCTCAGGGGCAAACCGGTTCCTGGTATGATTTTTTACGGAATTGCATTTGCATTCAAATTACAGACCCTTTTTTTGGCACCATTTTATCTAATTCTATGGATGAAGGGAAAATGCAAATTAAAACATTTTTTATTTCTACCACTCATGTACTTTATTGGCGTCTTACCAGCATGGTACGCAGGACAGAATTTGTGGGATTTGTTGACGGTATATCTATTTCAGGCAAACGGAGCGATGGATTTTTACGCGCTATCGCACAAGTTCCCAAACATCTATCAACTCATAGGAACGGATGTGTTCCTATATGAATATGCAGATGCAGGTATTTATTTGACGCTAATTGCATTGATGGTAGTGCTCTATTTGCTAGCAGTCAAAAAGTTTGAAATAACAGATGAACTATTTGTTAGAATGGCGTTGTTACTTACCATGTGTGTAGTGTTCTTTTTGCCCCATATGCATGAACGTTATGCCATCTTGGCAGATGTTTTATCTATTTTATTGATATTTATCAATCCAAAACGGTTCTATGTGCCCCTGATTACAATTCTTTGCTCGTTTGCGGGATATACCATGTATTTGGCACATACCCAGATGATACCGCTCTATGTATATACCTTTTTATTCTTAGGATTAATGTTAGATCATGGGTACTATTTATATAAGACAATTATTAAACAAAATGAGGTGACAGATGGACAAGTGGATCACAAACTTACTACTTAATCCAATAACCTTTGGAAAAAAGAAAATTAAAATAGCGTTGATTGATATGATGTTGGCAGTATTTACGATAGTGTTTGGAATCATGATACGTCAAGCTGTAATTTCTTTTCAAAGTATTGCAGCAGATGAATATCTAGAAGTAGCCAACGCTTTTAAATATGGTTCGATGGTGTTTGAATTATTGATTGGTGTAGTGGCAGGACTAGTTGTATATAGGACAACAAAATTGTTAAGACGCTCTTTACTGGCGTTTACAACCGCGTTTTTATTACCTACGATAATTGCAAGCGGAGCAATGTTTGGTCTGCTGGATTCACTCCATTTAACATTGCTGCTATTGTCTCTTTATTTTGTGTATATTGGAAAAGCAAATATAGGTGCAATTGTATGTGCTGTTGCGATTTGGGTGCATCCAAATGGATGGTTCCTTGTACCACTGTTTGTGCTATTATTTTTGTTAGAGAGATGCCAATTTATTTCATTGATTTCTATGATTTTATTAGGCATCCTGAAGGAACTCTTATTAAACAGAGGATATTTAGACCAGATTCCAATTTATTCAGTACAAAATATGTATCAGCTTTCAAGAAACTCAGAGAATCTATCGGATTATGCACCAAATATGTATCAACTGATTGGCGTGAACGAATTTGTTAATCAATACACAAAAGTGGGATTTGCACTTGTGATTGTAGCTGTTTGTATCTTTGTAGTATATGGAGTGATTCAAAAAATCGGTATAAAGAAAGAAGAACTACTTGGCGTTACCTTATTCTTTAGTATTTTCATTCCATTCTTTTTACCTGGTATGGATGCAAGAAGCTTTCTGTTTAGCAATTTGGTGGCACTTGTGATTGCACTGATTCAACCTAAAAAGAGTTACTATTTGATCGGAATTACGATACTAATTTATAGTTCTTATTCAGGAGTTTTGCGAGGGGAAACAGCCATTCCAATGGTACTTATAGCAATTGGTATGTTTGTAATGTTGATTCTTTCAATGCAAGATGTATACAGAATGAAGGCTAAAGAGGAGGACCGGGTTTGATATGAAATCAGTCGAAAAACTAGATTATATAGATGGAATTAAAATTATCGCCTGTATTACCATCTTTAACTTTCACTTTATGAATTTTTTCTACTGTGGTTTTTATTCATTAAATCCAAGCGACTTTTTACTTGGAAATCTAGAATATATTGTTGGAACGACTCCACTGAATCTGATTTATGGTGGAAAATTCGGCGTTAAGATGTTTATGACATTAAGTGGTTTTTTTGTAGGCTATCGTTACTTTCAAACGAAGGATGCAAAGCATCTTGCTTCGGGTGTATTTAAGAAATATTTCCGCTTGGTTTTACCAATTCTAACTGTGAATATCGTGATTTATTTACTAATGGTATTTCGTTTGTTTCGTAACGAGGAAGCATCTGTTTTGATTGGTTCACAACTATTCGTGGCAAATTATTTTAAAGCAACTCCAAATTTACTCATGGCAATCAAAGAAGCATTGGTTGATGCATTCTTTATGACTGGCAATCGTGTTTACAATGCTCCATTATGGTTTATTTTTTATGAATTTATGGGAACAACGTTAGTTGCTGCAATTTTGGCGCTTTTTGGGGATAAGAAAGCGAGATATGTGGTATATGCAGTGGCTTCTATTTTTGCACTACTTGCGAATATGGCTGATTTTCTCCCATTTATCCTTGGAGTAGTTGTATGTGATTTCACTTATTCCAAAGAAGTATTTATTGAAAAAATTGCAAAACAAAAATGGTTAATGTGGCTCATGTTTATCGGTGGTATGTTCTTAGGTTCTTTTCCACCACTGGGGGATCGAATGGCGGGAACCATGTATGGAATTTTTCCATTAAAGGTGATGCTCTATTATTCTGTTGGAACAGCGATGGTTCTTTTTTCTATTATTCATCTAGAACCACTTAAGAAGCCTTTGATGTATCCGATTTATCGCAAATTGAATCAATACTCCTATAGTTTCTATTTAGTGCATTATATGATACTGTCAACGTTTTCCTGCTATTTCTATCTTGCACTAAAAGATTCCTGGAATTATCATGTACTTGTAATTGTGGATTATATACTTACGATTCTAGTAACATTGGGCGTTTCCTACGTATTAAATCGCTTAGTAGAAAAACCAGGGATTAAACTTGCAGAAAAAATTACAAGCTATTTTATGAAATCGTAGTAATCGCTAAACCGAGAGGTTGAAAGTGAGTAAAGGCAATGAATATGTCAGTACAACAAAAAACGTCACATGAACAGTGGATTGATCTTGTTAAAGGGATTGCGATTCTAATCGTAATCCTAAACCATGCTCAAATTCAGATCCCCTATATTAGTTTCTATGGGGGAATGTTTTTTGTACCTGTATTTTTTGTTTTGTCGGGATATACGTATAAAACACCAAGTAGTAATCAGGGAAGTTCGCAGATGAATTCTATGGGGAAAATAATTTTGCAAAAAGCGAAACGATTATTAGTACCTTATTTTAGTGTAAATGCAGTGCTACTCTTGATTTATGGAATTAAAAGTATGGGATCAAGTCAAGCAGCATCAAAGGGTGTTTTCTATATGCTCAAAATGCCGCTTATAGGAATTTTTTATGGCAGGAATCAGATGTTTATCAATCAAGATGACCCAGTCGCTTTGCTCACCATCTGGAATTCACCAACCTGGTTTTTGCCGGCGCTGTTTCTAACGATTGTAGTGTTTGAATTCCTTTGGAGAGTTGTGAAGAAGGATGATCGTAAGTTGCTTGTGATTGTACTTATTCTTTGTATTCTTGCCGTTTTGTATCGATTGAACGTAAACCTATTATTACCAATGAGTCTTGATAGTATTCCGTTTTACCTAATGCTTTTTGTCTTTGGTAAAATGATCAAGGATTATGATGTATTTGAGTGGATGAACCGTCATTTGATGGTATATGCAGGGGTGTTTGTTCTGTTTATTGTGTTTGCTAATTGGAATCAATCTGCGAATTTTTCAATCGCAGAATATGGAAAATCCATTTATATAGCGGTATTTAATGCGATGTTTTCATCGTTTGCAATGATGGACTTTTGCAGATGGATTGAGAAGGGTGTGAAAGGAAAAATGTTCTCCGGATGTCTAAAAGGAATCGAAAAACTTGGACAGGAATCATTAAGTCTAATGTGCTGGCACTTTTTCCTATGGTCCGGACTGTCATTGTATCTTCCACAAGTTGTGTATTTCCAAGAACTTTGGGGATCAATCGTTTCTGTTGTTTTGACAATTCTAATTATTCTTACGCTTGCATCCTTAAAAGAGTTTGTTGTGAGGAGGTGGCGACATGCGAAATAAAGACCTAGATGTTATGAGGGGAATTGCCATCTTATTAGTAGTTATTGGACATGCAATTGTTTTGAACGGATATGCTCCAAAGGGGAGTGAACCGTTTCTCTATGAGTGGATTAAATTATTGCAGATGCCAATGTTTATGATGTTGAGTGCATATCTGGCAGCACGCTCGAAAGTACCAGCGAGCATAAAAGAATGGTTTGCCACTGCTAGAAAAAGAGGGATTTCGTATCTGGTGCCATTTTTTGTCTGGATGCTTGTGACACATCCTAAAACCTTTATTCCAACACTCTCGACAACGCTATTTGACTTAGATTACGGCAACGGCCTATGGTTTCTAATGGTTTTGTTTATATTAACGCTGCAGTTTACCATCACAAGATATCTTGTGGAAAAATGGAATAAAAAAGCCTTATTACTTGTGTTAGCACCATTGTTTTATGTGGGACTATTCATTTTGCAAAGACTAGGAATCAGATTCTTATCTCCAGATATGTGCCTATATTATTTTCCTTTTTATTACCTAGCTTATTGTTTTGGAATGTACCAAAAAGAAATCGCTAAAAAGTGGCTTGCAATTGGGGGAGGGATCGGAAGTGTTTCTTACATCCTTCTCTGTATTCGATTTGATGTGATTGATGTGAGCAATAAGGTGGAATTACTACTTCAGATGGGAATGGCATGTTTGGGAGCTGTTTCGCTGATGGCGCTGATTAAAGTGATCGCTGGACGAAAATACATACAGCCAATCGCATGGATTGGCTGCTATACACTAGAAATCTATGTGTTACATTTTCATTTTGCAAGATGGATTCCAAAGCAGCTAAAGAATGGAAATTTAGCCTCTGTTGAGGGAATCCTAGGAATGGGATTATCCATACTCGTTATGGCAATTGCCACGTTACTCATTGCAGGATTGTTTGGCAAAGTTCCTGTTTTGAATTTGCTATTCTTTGGGAAACAACCCAAAACTAACAAAACATTATAGTATCTTTTTAAAATATTGGATTGTGCGTGATAATCCTTCTTCTAATTGGATGGATGGCGCCCAGTCCAGTTTTTCTTTTGCGAGGGAAATATCTGGTTGTCTTTGGAGTGGATCGTCACTTGGAAGAGGACGAAACACAATGGTGGATTTGGAATCTGTCAATTGCAATACGAAGTTTGCTAATTCTAACATGGTGAACTCGTTCGGGTTACCAATGTTGACAGGACCTGTAAAATCCGCTGGAGAATTCATGAATCGGATCATTCCTTCAATTAAGTCATCCACATAGCAAAAGCTTCGGCTCTGGCTTCCATCTCCATAGATGGTGATATCTTCCCCACGAAGTGCCTGTACAATGAAATTGCTGATAACACGACCATCATTTGGGTGCATTCTTGGACCATAGGTGTTGAAGATTCTCATGACTTTAATCTCGAGATTGTGCTGTCTGTAATAGTCAAAAAAGAGTGTTTCAGCCATACGCTTACCTTCATCGTAGCAAGAGCGAATGCCAATTGGATTCACATGACCCCTATAATCCTCTGTTTGTGGATGAATCTGGGGATCACCGTAGACTTCACTTGTGCTCGCTTGAAGAATTCGAGCATTGGTGCGCTTTGCCATACCAAGTGTATTAAGAGCTCCATAGACACTGGTTTTCGCAGTCTTTATCGGATTATACTGATATTGTGGAGGGCTCGCAGGACAAGCCAGATTGTAGATTTGATCCACCTCAAGATAAATAGGAGCAGTGATATCATGTCTAATAAATTCAAAATAAGGATTTTGGAATAAATGGCGAATGTTTTCTTTGCTTCCGGTAAATAAATTATCTAAGCAAATAATATCATTCCCTTCATTTAATAGTCTTTCGCATAGATGTGAACCTAGGAAACCAGCCCCACCCGTAATTAGAATTCTCTTTCTCATGTGTGTATTCTCTTTTCTTTTTTGTTCATGATTTGCGTTTTGTTAAGGATCTGTGATTTGATAATCTGGAGTACAACCAAAACCAGAATACCATACATCGAAGGATAACTATATTGAATAAAGGAAACAGGGGCGGATAAGAAAATAATCCCCTCTCTTGTGAAGATACTTACAAGCATGATACTCAAAAACCAATCTTTTCGAATGAGAGAGTAGAGGAATAATACGAATCCAAATGCCATAACAAGTAGATAGGCTTCACCACCAAACTTGAATAAAAAGTTGGCATAATCAGTTTCGCCATAGACTGGAATTCTTCGGTACGCATCAATGAGTTCAAAACCGTAGTCTCGATCGGATTGATAGAGATGAAAATTTGTTGCGACTACGGGTTTTAGATCAAGAACCATGGAAGGATTATAATCAAAAAATCCATTGGTAATTAAAAAAAGCTGAAGTCGTTCTGCAAAATATAAATCAAGATTATGATAGATTAGGCGAAAAGCGGCTTTTAAATAAGCACTTTGAACGTCCTTATCAGCGCCCGTCTGGGTAAACTTTCCCTCATTATGATCACTGTTATAGCGATTATAAGCACTGCAGGATAAAGAATCGTTTGTAATATAGTCGAGTTTGGTAACTTTGTTGATAGCTTCTAAGTCTTTATCTGCACCGGGATACGTTTGATCACGATGTAATATGACGGACAATGGTCTAGTTGTAGAGATAATCAGGTAATCACTGCCATAATACTTTTTCTCACCAGCTGACTGAGGAAGTTTTAGGAGCATGAAAAAACTCAACATACAGACAAAAAACATCAACCACTTCTTACGAAAGCCCTGTGTTTGTTTGTTATAAATCATCCAAATGAGTATCGGAACAAAGACAATTAAGAGAATGGCTTCACTTCGCCAAAGAGCTAGAAGCGAGCAAAGGAAAGCGAATAGAACCATTTTTCGGATTGTAAAGGTCGGTTTGTGAACGGATTCAAAGAACAAAGTGGCTACGAAAAATGCAAAAATAGGAGCATATAGTACTGGTCTAAAACACATCAATCCGCCAAGTAATACAAATGGAAGAAGACCAAGAAGAAGTGTTAAAAAGGTCGCCTTCTTAGGAAGTAAAATTGTACATTGATCTGAGATCCAAGCAAATACCATTGCGCTTATAATACTATGAAAAAGGATGACACCACTTGAAGCAGGGATACAGGATAGAGCAACGCAGTAATACAGTGAGGTCAAATAGGAGTGCCAGTAAACGGGGTAATAGCGAGTGGCATAAGCAAAAATGATTGGATCATCACTCATAAAATATCCTGGATAAGTAAGATATACACCAATCCCATAGATGACTAATAAGAATAAGAACGAAAAAAAGAGGGTTGGTTTTTGAAAGGCCACAACCACAAATTTTAACATCAAAAAAAGAACTGCCAACTGGATTAGTTTTGATCCAACATGCATATAATTTACAGCATCTAGATCAACTGGCAGTGAATTCATATTCAGCGCATCTTTGGTAAATAAGAAAGTATCCGTATAAAAGGTTACACACCAAAGTAAAAGTGCAACAAAGAATAGACTATAATCCCTTGGGGATATTTGCTCTGTGGCTTTTTTCAAACGTTCCAATGCTTTATTCATAACTGATATTATACCTTGATTCACTTGCTAAATCCATATCTTTTTGCTATATTTTAGGAATGAAAAACGCGGAGGTGTTTATGGCAATACTGTATTTTCTATCAGGAATAAGCATTTTGCTTTATGAATATCAAAAAGACAATAAGTTTGTGGCATCCCTTGCAAAGGCAGTGATCTTATGGCAGATGTATCTGTTGATGGCAACCAACCTATTCAGTGTATTCGGACTCTTAAATCATCTAAGTGTTACGATTTTTCACTTAGGAATGATTACAATATACACGAACTTGCTAGTTAGGAAGAAGAGCAATCCACTTTCTAACATCAAAGAACAATTAATGACGTATAAGAGCCAGTTCACATTTAGTGATCAAGTAATCCTAGTATTGATGTGTATCCTAGGCGGTGTATTACTTTTTGGAGCAATTTTTACGGTTCCATACAATTATGATTCCATGACCTATCATTTGGCTAGAATCGGACACTG
This sequence comes from uncultured Lachnospiraceae bacterium, assembly GCA_964635395.1. Taxonomy (GTDB): domain Bacteria; phylum Bacillota; class Clostridia; order Lachnospirales; family Lachnospiraceae; genus CAZWNX01. The sequence goes on along the minus strand of CAZWNX010000021.1, from coordinate 1,444 downwards.
GGTTGATTACCAAAGTGTGAATCACTATAGTACAAACATCGATCGCCAAATTTATTCGCCGGTGCTATCGGAATATAATATGTTGCATCTATTTTTACTTGCAGGAAATGACTATTTCTTAAATCTAGTGCAATATGTAAGTCTTTGGATTACAATGGTCTTCCTATATAAGAACACCAGGATTCTAGGCGGAAATAGGACGGTTGGACTTCTGGTAGCATTCTTATTTATGACCATGCCACTTACGATTTCTCAAAGTATTACCACTCAGAATGATTTGTTTGCAGCCATGTTCTTTGCACTCTTTATTTATTTGCTACTATATTTTATCAAGTTACCAAGTTTGGAAATAAACAAAGAAGTGGTAATAAACTTATTCTTAGCGGGTGCAGCCGTGGGATTATCATTCCTGGCAAAGACGAGTATCTGCGCATCCATGGTGTTTTTCATACCGTGGTTGCTGATTGTTCGTCTGCGACATAAAGATCACCTACTAAATCTAATAAAAGCGGCACTCATTGCGGGAGTCACAATGGTGGCCTTCATTTCGGAGACGTTGATTCGTAATCTTTTATCGGCGGGAACACTGATGCCAGAGACCGCGTCCTCCAATATCGCTGTCTCCACCAAGAATGTAAGTTACATCTTAGTCAATATTCTTAAAAATTTTTCGCTACTGATTACGCAGCACATCATTGAACCACTGAATGGTGTGATCTATCGATTCACCATTGAAATGGGCAGGATTTTGCAGGTTCAGGTCAATCACGAAGCCATTTCCTATCATGAATTTGATTTTATCCGCCATATGAATATGGGAGCGGATATGTACTCGCATGATAAAGCGCCAAGTGCTGTAGTTGCTTATCTAGCAGTGGTTTCGATGATAGTCCTTGTTGGACTTTTTATCGTTCAAAAAAACAAAAAAGATGTTCACTATGACGCTTTGGGATATGGGATTTCAAGCTGGTTATCCCTTGGATTTATTATGGCACTGCTTCGCTGGCAGCCATGGGGAACCAGATTACTGTACCCAGCGTTATCGATGATGACAATTTTGATTGGATTGTGCTTTTGCCAGCAAAATTCGAAAAGAGATCGTGTGGAAAAGGAAAACAAAAAAAGACCGATCCAGCAGGCCCTCTTATTAGGAGTAGCGCTTATCAGTCTTGTGTTTGCGATTGCTTCGATTGGGTATAATTTATCTCCAGCGATGTCCTACGTAAAGGGTGGGCTGAAAGATCGTACAAAGTATTATTTTACCTATAACCAACGAAGAACAGAATATGAACAGCTGATCAATGAGGTGGAGAAACTAGCGGTTGACCAGGTTGGAGTTGTAATTTCGGGGGATGGATATGATTATCCACTGTGGCTCTTATTCCGACAGGAATTGCCCAAGGTAAGGCTTGATCATGTGCTAATTGATAGCGAACCAGCCAGC